>DATFFV010000291.1:0-3987 GCA_035249885.1 Gammaproteobacteria bacterium
CGAAACGCCGGCACTTCGGTTCAACCGAAACCGTAACACCGGCACCTCTCCCTCCGCGTGAATCTTCGGCGTCGGCTCAACCCCAAGCCCGCGTCAGCAGCGCATCCAACGCGTCGATGATCCGACCACCCTCCTTGGCGAGCGACGTGACCGGTTTCCCCAGCTTGTCCGACGCCACCGACACTGTCTCCAATGGATGCAAGACCACGGACGTGTTACCGATCCTGAACGCCGGATTGAAGCGCGGGTCTGCGATCTTGCCGACCGCCGACTCCTTCACCAGCGGAACGACAACGCGACGGGCGTAATCGTCGAACAGGGCGGACTGCACGACTACGACGTAAGGAATGCTGTCGCGATGCCTGCCGTTGTTGCGGTGAACGTCGAACTGCGCCATCAGAGCGTGGAATGCTCGTCGGCGAACGAACCGGCTTCTTCCGCGAAGCGGTTCCATGTCGCAACGGTTTCCCGCACCATATCAGCCTCCGCTGCGCGCCGTTCCTTTTGCTGAGTGACGTAGTCCGCCAGTAGCGACTCGACCACCGCCGACAGGTTGTCCGTAAGCTCACGAGCCTGAGCGACCAGATCCTCGCTTAGCGTCAAGTTGACCGGCCGTTTTCGCGCCGCGACGTTGTAGGCTGCCATCGTCGGTTCCCTCTATGCGCAGCCTATGCGCATGATGGAACTTTTGCAACCTCGCACGCCGTGCTCGCGGGGGGTCATGCCACGCGAGGCCAAGGTGCTGCGCATGCGCTTCGGCATCGCGACCACACGCTCGAAGAGCTCGGCAAGCGGTTCGACGTCACGCACGAGCGGATCCGTCAGATCGAGGCGAAGGCGCTGGGCAAGCTGCGCCGTCGCGCTCCGATCAGCTCCGCAGCTTCCTCATAGACGACTAGCAAGAGGTGCGGTGTACCATACCCGCGTGGGCCTGTAGCTCAGTTGGTTAGAGCAGGGGACTCATCGAAGAGGTGCCTTCGCGGCGACGAGCCGCGAAGTGGACGGGATGAATTCAGGGGAACCGCCACGCGCAAGCGCCGGCAACCCTGAGCCAAGCCGGCGGTACACCGCCGGACGGTGCAGAGACTACCTGAGAGCTGAAGTGCTCTTAATGACAGGCGCGAGCGTCCCGCACCCCCACCCGAGCTTGCGTTCGGAGGGTGAAGAGATAGTCCACTTCCGTCGGAAACGGCGGGGCGAGTGAATCCCTTGGTCGTAGGTTCAAGTCCTACCGGGCCCACCATCTTCCGGCGGTCTATTCCGCAACGCGAGCGGCGTCACCGTTCCTTGCGGTAGAGCCGCATGGCCACCGGAGCCGCGACCGCCACGATCAGCGCGGCCACCGCGAGCACGGCGAGAATATCGGCCGATGCGTCCTCGCCGTGCATGAGCTTGCGCGATGCGCTCGCGAGATAAGTCACGGGGTTGCGGCCCACTGCGGCCTGCAGCCAACCGGGCATCGTGCCGAGGTTCACGAAGATGTCGCTCGCGAATGTCAACGGGAACAAGAACACGAAGCTCGTCGTCATGACCGATTCCGGCGTGCGCACGAGCATGCCCACGATGATCCACAGCCACGATAACGCGAAGCTGAACACGAGCAGCAGCCCGAGCGCGAGCAGCACGCCCAGCACGCCGCCTTGCGGCCGAAAGCCCAGGATGAGGCCAACGGCGACGATCAGCGCCGCGGCCACGGAGTAGCGGAACAGGTCGCCGGCCAGCGCGCCGAACAACGGCGCGGGCTGCCAGATCGGCAGCGAGCGAAAACGATCGTAGAGGCCTTTGCGGATATCCGTGTTGAGGCCGACGCCCGTATACACCGTGATGAACAGCACGGTCTGCACCATGATTCCGGGCAACAGGTATTGAATGTATTCGCGCGGCGTGCCGGCGAGCGCGCCGCCGAAAATATAAGTGAACAGCAGCGTGAACATGATCGGCGTCACGGTGACGTCGAAGAGCTGGAACGGCACGTGCTTGATCTTGAGCAGGGCGCGCCACGCGAGCGTCACGACGGCCGATGCCGCCGACACGGGCGCCGTTCGCGAACGCATCGCGAGTACTTGGTGCGTGCGCTCGCCGGAGGGCAGCGGGTCGGCGCTCATGGCTTGGCCTCCTCCGCAGCCGCTTCGGCGGGATGTCCCGTCAGCGCGAGAAACACCTCGTCCAAGCTCGGGTGGCTCACGGAAAAGCTCGCGACGTCGATGCCCGCTGTGCCTAGCGCCTGGAGAACGGCCGCCGCTTGGGCCGAGGTCTCGACGCGCGCGACGACCTCGAGCGGATCGATGGACGGAAGCACGCCACCCCCGAGCACGCCCGCGACGACGGCGAGCATCGGGTCGCGTTGCGCGGCAGTGACGAGCCGCACGTGCAGGGCATTCGAGCCCACCGACGACTTGAGCTCGCTGCTCGTGCCCTCGGCGATGACGCGACCGTGATCGACGACGGCGAGTCGCTGTGCGAGCCGGTCGGCTTCGTCGAGATACTGCGTCGTGAGCAGCACGGTCGTGCCCGCGGCCGCGATGCGCCGCACGAGCTCCCACACTTGGTTGCGGCTGCGAGGGTCTAAACCCGTCGTCGGCTCGTCGAGAAACAGGATCTCGGGCACCGCGACGAGGCTCGCCGCGACGTCGATGCGCCGCCGCATCCCGCCGGAGTAGGTCAGAACTTGGCGTCGCGCGGCCTCGGCCAAGCCGAACGCGTCGAGCAGCTCGCCGGCGCGCTGCCGCGCGGCGCGCCACGAGAAGCCGAGCAACCGCGCCACGAGCACGAGGTTTTCGTAGCCGGTCAGGTCCTCGTCGACCGACGCGTATTGCCCGGTCAGGCTCACCTTGTGGCGCACGGTGCGCGCCTCGCGCACCACGTCGTGGCCGAGCACGGTCGCAGTGCCGCCGTCGGGCACGAGCAACGTCGACAGCACGCGGATCATCGTCGTCTTGCCCGCGCCGTTCGGCCCCAGCAAGCCGTAGACGGTGCCCTCGCCGATCTCGAGATCGATGCCGTCGAGCGCGCGCGTGGCGCCGAAGCGCTTCGTGAGCGCGTGCGTTTCGATCGCGTTGGCCATGAGGCAAATATACTATGCGGAGTCGTGCATACCGCTCAGCGCTCTCTGTTGCTGTCCTTCGCCGGCCTCTCGTTGCTCGTCGCGACGATCGCCGGCGCCGTGGGCAGCCATGCGCTGTCGTTCGCCGACGACCAGGCGTTGCGCAGCTTCGAGACGGCCGTGCAGTTTCAGTTCTTTCACGGGCTCGGCGTCATTGCAGTAACGCTCGTCGGAGTCAATGGCCCAGGCGGACGGCTGCGTGCCGCCGCGGCCTGGCTCATGCTCGCGGGTACCGTGCTTTTCTGTGGCAGCATCTACGCACGCGCGCTCGGCGCACCGGGCGCCATCGTCGCCGTGGCGCCGTACGGCGGCGTGGCGTTCATGGTGAGCTGGCTCGCGTTCGCCGCGAGCGCTTGGGCTCGCGACGCGGCGCGATGAGCGCGTTTCGCCTGCCGTCGGGGAAACCCGTCGCCCCCTTGGGCCAGGGCGCGTGGCAGATCGGCGAGCAGCGCAGCAACCGAGCGAGCGAGCTCAAGGCTTTGCACGCGGGCCTCGATCTCGGCCTCACGCTCATCGACACGGCCGAGATGTACGGCGACGGCCGCTCGGAGGAGCTCGTTGCCGAAGCGATCGCGGGCCGGCGCGAGCACGTCTATCTCGTGAGCAAAGTCTTGCCGTCGAACGCGTCGCGGAACGGCACGATCGCCGCGTGCGAGCGCAGCTTGAAGCGCCTGAAGACGGACTATCTCGACCTCTACCTGCTGCACTGGCCGGGCACGATTCCGTTCGCGGAGACCCTTGAGGCGTTCACGAAACTTCGCGACCGCGGCTCGATACGGCACTTCGGCGTCAGCAACTTCGACCGCGAGGAGCTCGCCGAGGCACGCGCGCTCGACGGCGGTTTGGAATTAGCGACGAATCAAGTGCTCTACAACCTCGAGCAC
>DATFFV010000292.1:0-2375 GCA_035249885.1 Gammaproteobacteria bacterium
CGCCGCCGCCATCGACCGACCGCGGACGCGACGTCGTCGTCGTCATCGATGCGGGCCACGGTGGCGAGGACCCAGGGGCGAGCGGGCGCGCCGGCGCACGCGAGAAAGACGTCGTCCTCGCGATCGCGCGCCGGTTGCGCACGGAGATCGACGCCCAACCCGGCATGCGTGCCGTCATGGTGCGCGACGGCGACTACTTCGTCTCGCACCGGCAACGCATGCAAGTGGCGCACGACGCACGGGCCGATTTCTTCATCTCGATTCACGCCGATTCGTATCGCGACAGCGGCGCGAAGGGCGCCACGGTCTACGTGCTCTCGGAGAAAGGCGCGAGCGACGAGGCGGCGCTCGTGCTCGCGCAGCGCGAGAACGCGTCGGATCTCATCGGCGGCGTGTCGCTGGCCGACAAAGACCAGTTGCTCGCACGCGTGTTGCTGGATTTGTCCCAGAACGCGTCCTTGAGCGCCAGCATGGCGGCGGGGCAGGGTTTGATTCGGCGCATGGCGGCCGTCACGACGATGCGCAAGCACATCGTCCAACAGGCGCCGTTCCTCGTGCTCAAGTCTCCGGACATACCGTCGGTGCTCGTCGAGACCGCCTACATTTCGAACCCGCGCGAAGAGGCCGCGCTGCGTAGCGCCAAGTATCAAACGTCGCTCGCAACTGCCTTGCGGCAGGGGATCGTCGACTATTTCGCCGCCAACCCGCCGCAAGGGAGCTACTTCGCCGCGCACGCGCCAGCCGAGGCCGGCGGACCGCTGCGCCACGTCATCGCCCGCGGCGACACGCTGTCGGAGATCGCGGAACGCTATCGAGTGAGCTCGCAGAGCATCCGCCGCTCGAACAGCTTGCGAACCGACCTGCTGCGCGTCGGTCAAGTGCTGACGATTCCGCGCGGCTGAGCGCCGCGTCATCGGCCTGAGTTACACTCGCGCTCGACGAGCGTGCGCCGAGCCCGCGCACGCGCTCCGGGCATTCAGTTGTCAATTCGCACCCTGCCTTCGCAGCTCATCGACCAGATCGCGGCCGGCGAGGTCGTCGAGCGGCCGGCGTCTGTCGTCAAAGAGCTCGTCGAGAACTCGCTCGATGCCGGAGCGCGCGCGATCGAAGTCGACGTCGAGGGCGGCGGCGCGAGCTTGATCCGCGTCGTGGACGACGGTGCCGGCATTCCGTCCGAAGAGTTGCCGCTCGCGCTCTCGCGGCACGCGACGAGCAAGATCGCGACGCTCGACGATCTCGAGAGCTTGAGGTCGATGGGGTTTCGCGGTGAGGCGCTGCCGAGCATCGGCTCCGTCGCGCGGCTCACGATGACGTCTCGCACGCGCGGCGCGGAGCATGCGTGGCAGATCGCCTGCGACGGCGGCCAGCTCGGCGCACCGCGGCCGGCCGCCCGGCCGGCGGGAACGACCGTCGAGGTCCGTGATTTGTTCTTCAACACGCCTGCGCGGCGCAAGTTCCAACGCTCCGAGAAGACCGAGCTCGCGCACGTCGATTCGGTGCTGCGCAATCTGGCGCTCGCGCGCTTCGACGTCGAGTTCCGACTCACGAGCAACGGCCGCACGGTATTCGAGCTGCCGGGAGCCCTCGATCGCGCGGCGCAAGAGGCGCGCGTGGCCGAGGTCTGCGGCGCGGAGTTCATGGAGCACGCGCGCTGGTTTTCGCGGACGATCGAAGGCGTCGCCGTCTCCGGGTGGCTTGCGGCTCCCGCGTTCTCGCGCAGCCAAGCCGATCTCCAGTTCACGTTCGTCAACGGTCGCTTCGTGCGCGACAAGCTGCTGCGCCATGCGGCTCGGCTCGGTTATCAAGACGTGCTGTTCCAGGCGCGGCAACCAGCGTACGTGCTCTACGTCGTGCTCGACCCACGGCGCGTCGACGTCAATGCGCATCCGGCGAAGCTCGAGATCCGGTTTCGCGACTCGCGGCTCGTTCACGACTTCGTCTTTCGCAGCGTCGAAACTGCCCTCGCGGCGACGCTCGACAACGCGGCCGACTTGGGCGTAGTTGCGCCCGTTCATGGGGCACAGCTCGCGGCCACGGCGGCGCCGGCCTACGGCGCCGCGCGGCAAGCGTCGCTCGGGCTTGTCGCATCGAACGTGCGCGACTACGTGCCGCTGTTCGAGCGGTTGCACACGCGCGTGGCGCCCACGGCGGCGGCGGGCGCCGATGGCGCCGTGCCGCCGCTCGGCTACGCGGTCGCGCAGATCGGCGGCATTTACGTGCTCGCCGAAAATGCCGCAGGGCTCATCATCGTCGACATGCATGCCGCGCACGAGCGCATCAGCTACGAGCGGCTAAAACTCGCGGTCGCGGAGCGGCGCGTGAGCGCGCAGCCGCTGCTCATTCCGATGACGCTCGAGGTGACGACGCAGGAGGCC
>DATFFV010000293.1:0-9664 GCA_035249885.1 Gammaproteobacteria bacterium
AGCCGCGGTGTGTTCGGGATGAGCGGTCTCGATATCGCGTCGGCGGCGGCCGGCGGCGCCCAGGGCTCGGTGCTCACGTCACGCACGAGCAGCATCGACCTGCCGCGCGGGACGCAGATGCTCCTCGTGAGCCGCGCCGCGGGTAACGCGGCCGGCAACGTCCAAGGCGCGACTCGCGGTGCATCGGGTAGCGCGAGCGGCGCTGCGGGTGCGGCTGGCAACGTCCAAGGTGCGACTCGCGGTGCGTCGGGCAGCGCTTCGGCGACCGGCAACGCGGCTGGCTCGGCAAGCACGAATCAAGAGTAATATCGGCTTGGCCTTGAGCGGGGCCGGCGGGCAACCGCCGGCCCCGAGTTTTATGCCAAGCGCGTCTCGATCGGAGGGGGATGTGCGGAAATTCGGGGCCTTACTGGCGACGGTACTCGCGTCGGCAGCCATGGCGGCGGCCGCTCAGGATGCCGTGACACCCACGACCCAAGACCGAGCCGTTGCGATCAACCTCGGCGCCGGGTTCGAATACGACAGCAACGTCGCCGTGCTCGAGCTCGACACCTCGACCAACGCCGGCGACCGCGCCGCGTTGCTCGACTTCGGCATCGCGTACGACAAGGCCGGCACGGGGCGTTTCGACGTGCAAGCCGGCTACGACTTCTCGCAGTCGCTGCACGATGACTTCGACGCGTTCGACGTACGCATCCATCGCGGCTCGGCGACGCTGAGCTACGACTTGGGACGCGTCGACATCGGCACGACGTTGCAGCACGCCTACGCCGAGCTCGACGGCAGCGAGTTCCTCACGCTCAAGCAAATCTCGCCGTACCTGTCGAAGCTCGTCGGCCAGCGCTTGTTCCTGCGCTTCTCATACGCGCACTCCGACAAGGAGTTCGCAAGCAGCCCGTCCCGCGCCGCCACGGCGGACGCGCTGTCGTCCGACGTCTACGTATTCGTCGACGGCCTCACGACGTATCTGCTGTTCGGCTACCGCCACGACGACGAGGACGCCATCGACGCGCAGTTCGACTACGGCGGCGACATGTTTCGGGTGCAGCTCACGAAGCGGCTCAACCGCGAGCGCGAGCTCACGCTGCGGACGTCGGTGCGCGTCGAGGACCGCGACTACGACAGCCCGACGCCGTCGATTGGCGCGCCACGCAGGGACGATCGCACCCGGCTCGAGGTCTCGCTCGAAGTCCCCATGGGTGAGCGCACGGTCGCGCAGATCGCGTACGAGCACGCGGACAACCGTTCGAACTTACCGAGCGTGGACTTCGCGGAGAACGTGGTCTCCGTGAGATTCAGAACTCGTTTTTGACGACCGCCGGTTCCGCGACGGCAGCGATCAGCCCGTGACCGAACACGTCGTCGAAGTTCTTGACGCCGAGATCGACGGCGGCCACCTGGAGCGCGGCGACAACGCCATCGCTCGACGGCGCTATCTTCGCCTCGACCGACTGCGCGATGATTGCGGCAGCGTGCGGCGCCGCCATCGAGGTACCGGAGCGTGTCTCGTAGCCGCCGTGGCTCTTCGCGACTTTGACACGCACGCCCGGGGCCGCAAACATCACGTGCCGCCCGCGATTCGCATAGCGGTAGATGCGGTGCGCGGAATCCACGGCGGTAACGCCTATGACCGTTGGGTAAGCGGCCGGGTACAGCGGCTCACCGGCCGGGCCGTTGTTGCCGACGGCCGCGACTACGAGCATGCCGTCGGCCGTCGCCGCCTCGATCGCGGTCTCGAGCACGCGATTCGGCGGGCCCGCCAAGCTCATGTTCACGACCGCAACTCGCTCCGCGGCCTGCCACGAGAGCGCCGCCGCGAGGCTCGCCGTGGTCGCAATGGCGTTGCCCGCGTCGTCCGCGAAGAACACGGCTGCGGCATTGAGCCGCGCACGGCCCTGCCTGGGTCGCAGGGTGCCGTTCTCGCCGACGAGCAACGACGCGACGGCCGTGCCGTGATCGAGCGGCCGCGGCGCGGCGAACGGCACGAAGTCGCGCTGCACGATGTCGGCGTCGCGAAACGCCGCATGCTCGACGGCGACCGACGAATCGATGATGCCGATCGTGACGGCAGGCGGCGCCGACGACGGGGGTGCGCCCTGCACTCTGCCCGTCACGGTCGCCGCGGCGGCCCCCGGAGCGGCGGCTTCGTCGCTGGGCTCGTAGAGATGATTGAAATCGACGACGGTGCCCGGCGCATCGAGTGCGAGGTCGAGCGCGGCCTGTGCGATGTCGCGATCTTCGGGCGCGTCCACGCGCAACAGCACGCGGTTCAGCCCGCCGAGCGTTTGCCGCGCGCGGATGTTGAAGCCCCAGCCCGCGATTCGGTCGACGTGCTCGTCGGGCACGAGCACGACCCAAACCTCGCGCTCCGTCCCGCGGCCCAGGGCATCGAGACCTCCTGCGAAGGTCTCCGTGGGCGTCTCGTCGTCATCGCCCTCGATCGGCGTCAACCCACCGAGCGCCTCGCCGAGGCCCTGACCGAGACCCTCGCCCACGCCTTCGACGACGTCCTCGAGCGTATCTTCGAGCGGGCCGAGTCCCTGCTCGACGACGGATTCGAGCGTGCCTTCGAGCGTCTGCTCGACAGTCGACTCGAGCTGCTGGGCGACCGTACCCGTGACGCCGGACTCGATTTGCTGCTGGACCGTTTCCGTGACGCCGGACTCCACCTGCTGAACGATGGAGTTGGTCACGACGGTTTCGACGGCAGCCTCGACGGTCGCCTCGACCGTTCCCGCGACGGCAGACTCGACGGTCTCTTCAACCGCAGACTCGACTGTCTCTTCGACGGTGTCTTCGACCGCGGCTTCGACGGTTGCTTCGACGGCGGCTTCGACGGTCTCTTCGACCTGATCTTGAACGGCGTCCTCAACGACCTCTTCGAGGGCTTCCTCGAGCTGCTGTTCGACCTGCTCGTCGATCACGTCGTCCAAGAGGTCGTCGAGCGGGTCGAGCTGAGCCACGGCCGCCACCGCGAAGGCAGTGGCGAAGGCCGCAGAGGCATACCGGGCCCAGGGCGCGATCCCCGCCCAACGTCGGCCCCGGATTGTCGTGCTACCAGCCATGGCGCATCCTGCCCCGCTACCGAACCCGTTCCCTGTAAAGACGAGCTACGAAGCCTAGTATTCCACCGCCATTGGAATAAACCGACCAGGTCACCCGTTGAACGAGCATAGCAGACAGGACGGCGCCCGCGTCCGGGCCGAGTTGCTGGAAGCGCTGCCCCGGCTGCGGCGTTTCGCCAGAAGCCTTACGGGGAGCCGCCCCGACGGAGATGACTTAATGCAGTCGACGGTCGAACGTGTTCTCGCCAAGGGCGTCCCGGAAAACGTGGAGGTTCTGCGCTGGATGTATAAGGTGTGCCGCAACCTCTGGGTCGACGAGCTCCGAGCCAAGCAGGTTCGTCAGCGGGCCCACGAGCTGCCCGAGCTCCGCGAGGAGCAGGTCGTGAGCGGCGAAGACGTCGTGCTCGGCGAATTGACCTTGCGCGACGTCGAGCGTGCGCTCGCGAACCTGCCCCACGAGCAGCGAGCCGTGCTCGCGCTCGTAGCCGTCGAAGGGCTATCGTACCGAGAAACGGCCGCAGTCCTCGATACTCCGATCGGCACGGTCATGAGCAGGCTCGCGCGCGCCCGCGCGGCCGTCGCACAGCACTTCCAAACCCAGGGAACGGAGCGAAGCCCATGAGCGACCGCGAAACGACCAACGACGATGAGGCGTTGTCGGCGCTACTCGACGACGCATTGTTACCGGACGATGCCACGGAGCTGCGGCGACGCCTCGATCGTGAGCCGGCGCTGCGCAGTCGACTCGCGGCGCTCGAGCAGGCGAATACGGCCGTGCGAAAAGCGTATGTCGACGTCGTCAACGAGCCGCTGCCGGCCAGCGTGCTCGACGCGCTGACTTTGCCGGGCGAAAACGTCGTGGCGTTTCGGCCGCGGCGACCCTTGCTCATGACACTGCTGCCGCTCGCGGCCGCGGCGACGATCGCCCTCGTGATCGGGATGTCGGTCGGAGTTCGACTCGGCCCGGGCGGCTCCCCTGACGCGGCCGGGCTCGTTGCCGAGGCCGGCGTAGTAGCGCCGGGGACGCCGCTCTTCGCAGCGCTCGATAGTCTGCCGAGCGCCGCGACGCAAGCCGTGGGCGCCGGCGTCATTGCGACACCGCGCCTCACGTTCGGCGCCAACGACGGCGGCTACTGCCGGCTCGTGGATCTCACGAGCGAACGCAGCACGACCGAGGCGCTCGCGTGTCGCCGCGACGACGAGTGGCTGCTCGAAATGGTCGTCTTCGTCGAGCGAGCACCGCGCGACGGCGTCTACCGCCCCGCGTCCGGCCCTTCGCCGGCGATCGAGGCGGCGGTCGACTCGTTGATCGAAGGCGAGCCGCTCGATGCCGCCGCCGAGCGCGCGGTCATCGGGCGCGGTTGGGGCCCCTCGCCACGTTGACGGCCGGCGTCACGAGCGCGTCGCGATAGTTCGACATTTAATTCTCGGCGCCCTCGCGGCGACGCACGCCCGACCGTGCATTCTGATCGCGGGCACGTATGATGCGGGCTGCCCACTCTACCGACCGGCGACCCGCCCGATGACCGATACGTTCGCCACTCGCCAGGAAGTCGCGGATTTCATCGCGCTCTTCGAAGACGGCGCGCTGCCGCGCGCCCGCTGGACACACCGCGGCCACCTGACTGCGGGCTTTTGGTATCTCACGCTGGACCCGCTCACCGTGGCGCTCAGCACCCTACGGGTCCGCATTCGGCGGCACAACGAAGCGGTTGGCACGCCGAACACGGACTCGAGCGGCTACCATGAGACGATCACGCGCCTCTATCTCCTCGGCATCGGTGCGCACATCGTCCGCCACGCGGACCTGCGCTTCGAGCAGAGCCTCGCCGAGTTGCTGTCGTCTCCGCTCACCGACAGCCGCTGGCCGCTGCGTTTCTACTCGCAGCCACGCCTGTTCTCCGTGGCAGCGCGCCGGCAATGGGTCGAGCCCGACCTCGAACCGCTCGAGGCGATGCTGGCGGCTCGCGCCTCGTCGGTCGCGCGCTGAGGAAACGCGAGCCGCCGTGACAGCGACGACGAAAGCGCACCTCCAGATCCACTTTTGCGTGTTGCTCTGGGGTTTCACGGCGATCTTGGGCAAGCTCATCACGTTGCCGGCGCTGCCGCTCGTTTGGTGGCGCATGCTCATCGTGCTCGCGGCGCTCGCGCTCGTGCCGCGGTTCTGGCGGTCGCTGCGCGCATTGCCGCCGCGGATGGCGCTCACCTACGCGGGGATCGGTGTGCTCGTCGCCCTCCACTGGCTCACATTCTACGGGGCGATCAAGCTCGCGAACGCCTCGGTCGCGGCCACGTGCATCGCACTCGCGACGCCGTTCACGGCGATCGTCGAGCCGTGGCTCACGCGGTCGCGTTTCTCGCCGCGCGACCTCGTGCTCGGCGTCGCAGTGCTGCCGGGCGTCGCGCTCGTCGTCGGCGGCATCCCCTCGGGAATGCGCGCCGGCGTCGCGGTCGGAGCCGTCGCTGCCCTGCTCGTCGCCTTCTTCGCCTCGCTCAACAAGCGCTTCGTGCACCACGGCGAACCCCTCGCGATCACGGGGCTCGAGCTCGGCGCGGGCATGCTCGTGCTCACGGCGTTGGCTCCGGTGATGCCCGCGATCTATCCGGAGCTCGGCGGGCAGCTACTCGCGCTGCCGTCCACGCGCGACACTCTGTTGCTGCTGACACTCGCGCTCGCCTGCACGCTGCTACCGTTTGCGCTCTCGTTCGTCGCGCTGCGGCACATGAGTGCATTCTCGGCGCAGCTCGCCGTGAACCTCGAGCCCGTGTACGCGATCGTGCTCGCGATCGCGCTGCTCGGCGAGCAACGCGAGGTCACGCCGCAGTTCTACTTGGGCGTCGCGATCATCTTGCTCGGCGTGCTCGCGCATCCGTGGTTCGCGCGGCCGCGGCGGGTGAGTCTCGTACCGGATTAGGGTAGCCTTCCCTCCATGCACATCCTCGACGACTTGGCGGCGCGCCACCTTTTGGCCGACGTCACGGACCGGCCCGGTCTCAAGGCGCTGCTCGACCGGGGTCCCGTCACGTTCTACGCGGGCTACGACCCCACATCGCCGAGCCTGCACGTCGGCAACCTCGTGCCCGTGATCCTCCAGGCGCGGCTGCAGCGCGCCGGGCACAAGCCTATCGTCGTCGTCGGCGGCGCCACGGGCATGGTGGGAGATCCTTCGGGCAAGAGTGTGGAGCGCAACCTGCTCGGCGACCAAGAGTTGGCGGCGAATCTCGCCGGTATCCGCAGCCAGCTGTCCCGCTTTCTCGATTTCGGCGCCGGGAAGACCGGTGCGGTGCTCGTCAACAACGCCGACTGGACACGCGGCGTGAGCTACCTCGAGTTCCTGCGCGACGTCGGCAAGTACCTGACCGTCAATTACATGATGGCCAAGGACTCGGTACGCGGACGCCTAGAAGGCGATGCCGGCATCAGCTACACCGAGTTCTCGTACATGCTGCTACAAGCGTTCGACTTCGTGCATCTGTCGCGAGCGTACGATTGCCGACTCCAGGTGGGGGGCTCGGATCAATACGGCAACATCACGGCCGGCTGCGAGCTGTCCCGCAAGATGGGCGGACCGCAGCTCTTCGGGCTCACCGCGCCACTGATACTCGACTCGACCGGGCAGAAGATGGGCAAGACGTCGACGGGCGAGCGTGTCTGGCTCGACGCCGGGCGTACCTCGCCGTATGGGTTCTATCAGTACTTCTTCAACGTCACCGACGAGGAAGGGCCGCGCCTATTGCGCCTGTTCTCGTTCCGCCCGCTCGCCGAGATCGAAGAAATCCTGCGTGCGCACGACGCCGATCGCAGCCAGCGGCAGGCGCAGCGCGAGCTCGCGCGCACGCTCACGACGTGGGTGCACGGCGCCGACGAGACGGCGCGAGTCGAGAAGGCAAGCGGGATCATCTTCGGCGGCAGCTTGGACGGCGTCGAGCAGCGGACGCTCGATCTGCTCGCCAGCGTGGTCCCCGTCGTCGAGATCGACCGCGCGGAGCTCGCGGCCGGCATCGCTATCGTCGACCTGCTGAGCCGCACAGTCGCCGACTCCAAGGGTGCCGCGCGCCGGCTGCTGCAACAAGGCGGCGCCTACGTCAACAACGTGCGCATCTCCGACGCCGAGCGGAAAGTCACGACGGCGGATCTCGCGACGCCGACGATGCTCGTCGTTCGCGGCGGCCGCAAAGACTACCGCCTCGTCAAGCTTCGCTAAGAGGTGCCGGTGTTACGGCTTCGGTTGAGCCGAACCGGCACGGGTCTGCGTTCGGTTGAACCGAAACCGTAACACCGGCATCTCCTGGCTCCTTCGTCGGTATCGACTACTCATAGCCTAGGCGGTCGTGGCTCCGTACACTATGCGCCATCTGCTATGAGTGCGATTCCTGCCGGGAATAACGTAGAAGTCGATCTGCGGCACCTGCGCGCGTTCGAGGTGCTGCTGCGCGAGCGCAACCTCACGCGCGCCGCCACCGTGCTCGGCGTGGCGCAGCCTGCGCTCAGCAAGACCCTCGCGAAACTGCGGCGGTATTTCGCCGATCCATTGTTCGTGCGCGCCGGGCACCGCATGGAGCCCACGGCGAAAGCGCTCGAGCTCGCGACCGCCGTGCATGCGCTGCTCGACGACGCGACGATGCTGCGCGCGCGCCATCGCCCTTTCGATGCACGCACGGCGACGCGCGTGTTCACGTTCAGCGTCGTCGATTCCGGCCTCGTGCGGCTGCTGCCGCGCCTGCTCTCGCATCTCGAGACCCATGCCCCGGGTGTGCGGTTGCGGGTCGTGCCCATCGACCTCGATGAGCTCGAGGCCACGCTCGAGACTGGCCGACTCGATTTCGCGATGGGCTCGTTTCCGGCGCGGTCGAAACGTCTTCGCCGCCAGACGCTTTGGTCCGTCAACTACGTGAGCGTCGTGCGCCGCGGCCACCCGCGGCTCGGCGCGAAAACGTCGCTCGCGGCGTTCGCGGCGGAGCGGCATGTGATCGTTTCGACGGCGGGCACGGGCCACGCACACCAGCTCGTCGAACGCGCGCTCGAACGCGTGATTCCCGCCGAGCGAATCGTGTGCCGCGTGCCGACGTTCATGGCCGCGGCGTACACGGCGAGCCGCACGGAGACCGTGGCGACGCTGCCCGCCGGAATCGCGGCCGAGCTCGCCGACGTGTTCGAGCTCGAGGTGTTCGACACGCCGACACGTCTGCCGCACATCGACGTGGCGCAGTACTGGCACGAACGCTTCCATCGCGAGCCGGGCAGCCTATGGATTCGCGGCGTCTTCACCGAGCTGTTCTCGGCCGCGACCGACGGCGGCGTGCCGGCGCGCGCAAGCCGATAGGCGCCGTGCGGCGTCAGGCCGCCGATGTAGCGAGGCGCGGCTTAAGTAGCGACTTTGACGCTCACCATCACGTCGCCCTGCTCAATCGCGTCTACGACGTCGAGTCCCTTCGTCACCTTACCGAACACCGTGTGCTTGCCGTTCAAGTGCGGCGTCGGCACGTGCGTGATGAAGAACTGGCTGCCGTTCGTGTTCGGTCCCGCGTTGGCCATCGAGATGACGCCGCGCTCGTGCTTGAGCGGATTGCCCTTGCACTCGTCGGCGAACCGGTAACCCGGGCCGCCGCGCCCGGTGCCCGTGGGGTCGCCCGTCTGGATCATGAAGTCGGCGATGACGCGATGAAACTTCACGCCGTCGTAGAAACCCTGCCCAGCCAAGAACACGAAGTTGTTGACGGTCTGCGGCGCGTGCTGCGCATTGAGCGCAAGCTCGATCGTGCCGCGGTTCGTCTCGATCGCCACGGAGTAGTCCTTCTTCACATCGATCTGCATGGCCGGGGGCGCGGACCATTGTTGCTCTGCCATCTCACGTCTCCTTGCGACTGGCGCGCCAAGATACTGGACTTCCGCACTCGGAGCTACCGCCGCACTATCGAGGGCGCAGCGCCTTCCGGATGCCTGCGACGGCCGTCTCGTCGAGGTCGCGCATGAGCTTACCGATGAACCGTATCTGACGGCGCTTGGAGGCGAAGCTCGTGAGGCGCTTCGCCTCAGTCAGCGCTTCGAGCAGGCGGTCCGGCAACGCGAGGGCTGCCAGCTTTTCGTGCCGCAGCGTCAGGAGCCCCTCGCCGAGGCGCGTGAGCGCCCGGCTCGCATTCTTGCGTTCCGTGCGACTCGAGCCCTCCTCGAGCTCGACGTCCTCGTGCGGCTCGTTTCCGGCCGCGGCACCCTGCTCCGCGATGGCGGCGATACTTCTGCGCGACTTCCGAACCATGGCTATCCAGTTATCACGGCAACGGCGACGCCGCAACCAGGTCCGTGCATGCCCGCGCGCGTTTCGCGAGCAGCTCGCGCTCGCGCGCGTTGCGCGTGAGCGCTGCCGCGCGCTCGAACTCCACGCGGGCCTCGCCGAGCCGGCCGAGCTTCACGAGCAGATCGCCCCGCACGGCCGCCAGCAAGTGGTAGGACGCGAGCGCGCCTTCGGCGACGAGCTCATCGACGATCGCGAGCCCTTCCGCCGGACCGAAGGCCATCGCGACCGCGACGCCGCGATTGAGCTGCACGACGGGCGACGGCGCAAGCGCCGCGAGCGCGTCGTAGAGCGCCACGATGCGCG
>DATFFV010000294.1:0-3464 GCA_035249885.1 Gammaproteobacteria bacterium
CGCGCGGCGCATCGTCTGGCTCGTCACGGGCGCCGAGAAACGCGCGGCGCTCGCCGGTTTGTTGGCTGCGGATCCCGCGATCGTCGCGAGCCGCGTGCGGCGCACGAGCGCGCGCATCATCGCGGATCGCGCCGCGGCCCATTGAACAGGGCGGCCGGCGGGGGGGCTGCGCCGCGACTAGCGCCGTCCGGCGGTCACGCGCTCGTCGACGCCCCAGTACGCCGGAATGTCGCCCGGGCTCCAGCCACCGCCAAGCGCTTGGTAGAAATTCACGACGGCGTTCAAGCGCTGGAGCTTGGTGTTGTAGAACGAGTTGCGCGTCGAGAACAGCGTGTTCTGCGACTGGAGGACGGTCTGGAAGTCCGTGACGCCTTCCTCGTAACGCACCTGCGCGATGCGAAACGACTCTTCGGCGGCGGCCAAGCTCGAGGCCGCCACATCGGCTTGCGCCTCGAGCAACTCGATGTTGCTGAGCGCGAGCTCCACCTCGTTGAACGCGCCGAGCACCGTGCGCCGGTAGTTCGCGAGGCTCGTCTCGACGGCGATGCGCGCGCTCTGGATGTTGCGCTGTCGCGCGCCGTTGTCGAGCAAGGTCTGCACGAGGCCGGCACTGATGCTGAAGCTCGTCCCGGCCGGCGATGACACGAGGTCGGCGAGCGACGGCGTCGAGGCGCTGCCGGTGCCCGTCAGCGAAATCTGCGGGAACAGCGAGCGCCGCGCGATCGTCACGTTGATGGCTGCGCTGCGCAGGCCCAGCTCCGATTGATAGAGGTCGGGGCGGCGCACGAGCAGCTCGGAAGGCAGGCCGGGCTGTACGCGCGGGACCTCGACGTTCTGCAGCGTTTGCCCCGCGATATCGAAGCCTTGCAGGTGCCGGCCCACGAGGATCGCGAGCGATGCGCGCGCGGCCAGGTCGCTTTGAAGCAGGCTGCGCAGGTTGATGCGTTGCTGCTCGATCTGGATCTGCTGTTGCAGCGCTTCGATCGGCGTCGAGACGCCGGCGTCGAGGCGCGCCTGCGCGATGCGGCCGATGACCTCGGCGTTTTCGAGGTTTTGCTGCGCAGCGACGATCTGGTCGCGGATCACGAGCAGCTGGAAGTACGTCGACGTCGCCGTAGCGAGCGTGTTCATCGCGAGGTCGGCGGCCTGAGCGAGGTCGGAATCGTAATCGGTCAAGGCACGTGCATAAGTCGCGGGCTTCGTGAGGATCGAGCCGTAGATCGCCGAGGCCGAGAGCTGCGTGTCCTCAGGTGTATTGCCCGAAAAAACCGTCGAGCCATCGGCACGGTTACTGACAAAACCCACGCCGTCGCCGATCGAGACCTGCGGCGTCGGCCAGCGCGCGAGCCTGCCCTCGACGAGCGTGAGCTGCGCCGACTCGAGGTTGCGGCGGTTGTTCGCGAGGTCGAGGTTGTTGGCCTTGACCGCGTCGATGTACGCCGACAGCTCGGCGTCCTTGAAGTTGCTCCACCAGTCCGTGTTCGGCCACACGTCGGCCTCGTTGAAGCGGGGCCCTTGCCACGCGGCCGGCACGTCGGCTGGCAGCAGCGGCGGGGGTTCCATCGTCGCGCACGCAGAAAGCACTGCGACGAGCGCGACCGAGACGAGGGGGCGCAGCCTATTCATTGGATAAGGCCACGACGGGGTCGAGGCGCGCGGCTTTGCGGGCCGGCGCGAACCCGAAGATCACGCCCGTGGCCGCCGCGCAGCCGAACGCCATGATCATGGGCTCGGACGAGATCACGACCTGGGTGCCGAACGCCGCGCCGAGGAGAAACGCGAGGCCGACGCCCACGCCGACGCCGATGACGCCGCCGACCGCGGTCACGACGATGGCTTCGGCGAGAAACTGCGCGAGGATGTCTTTTTGCCGGGCGCCCGTCGCCATGCGCACGCCGATCTCGCGCGTTCGCTCGGTGACCGAGACGAGCATGATGTTCATGACGCCGATGCCGCCGACGAGCAGCGAGATCGCGCCGATCGAGCCGAGCAGCAAGCGGAACTGGCTCTGCGCGGCCTCGACGGTCTCGAGCAGCTCCGCGCTGTTGACGATGCGGAAGTCCTCGACGCCGTGCAGAGCCGTCATGAAGCCGCGCAGCACCTCCTGCGTTTCGTTGATGCGCGCGATGTCGTCGACGGCGACCTGGATCTGGCGCGCGAACTTCTGGCCGAACAACCGCAGAGCTCCGGTCTTGAGCGGCACGTAAACGGCATCGTCCTGGTCCTGTCCGCCTGCCGTTCCTTTGCGCGTCAACACGCCGATGACCTGGAACGGCGTGGTGCCGATGAGCACCCACTCGCCGAGCGGGTCCTCGCCCTCCCTGAACAGCTCTTCGTAGGTCGTCGCGCCGAGCACGGCCACGGCCTCGTACGATTCGCTGTCCTCGCGCGTGTAGAACACGCCGCGCGCGACGGGCCAGTTGCGTGCGCGCGTGAGCACTTCCGAGGTCGCGATGATGCGCGTTTGGTAGTCGGAGCCACCCCAGCGCACTACCGAGTTGTTCTGGAGCTCGGGCATCGCATAGAGCACGTTGGGCACGTTCTCGAGAACCGCGTCGGCGTCGGAGAACGCGAGTGTCGAGGGCAAGTTGCGCCGCTCGTTCTCGGCGCGTGCGGGCTGGAGCACGAGCATGTTGGTGCCGATCGCGCTGATCTGCGCAATGATGTTCGACTGCGCGCCTTGCCCGATCGCGAGCAAGCCCACGACCGACGCGACGCCGATGACGATGCCGAGCAGTGTCAGGATCGTGCGAAACAGGTTGGCGCGCAGCGAGCGCATCGCCATGCGGACCGCCTCGCCGATGCCGCCGAGCAACGGCGACGCCTGCCGGCTCATGAACAGGTTACGCAACGTGGCGTTGCGCGCGGGGTCGATTGCGCTCGGCTTGGGGTCGCCGTCGCGAACGACGCGGCCGTCGCTGAACTCGACGATGCGGTCGGCGTGCCGCGCGACCTCACCGTCGTGCGTGATCAGGATGACCGTGTGGCCTTTGCGCGCGAGGTCCTCGAGCAGCGCCATGACCTCGACGCCGCTGCGCGAGTCGAGCGCGCCCGTGGGCTCGTCGGCGAGAATCACGTTGCCGCCGTTCATGAGCGCGCGCGCGATCGAGACACGCTGTTGCTGGCCGCCCGATAGTTGGTTCGGCCGGTGATCGAGGCGCTCGCCCAAGCCCAGCGTCGTCAGTAAGCCTTCGGCGCGCACGTGGCGCTCGCCGGCCGACATGCCCGCGTAGATGCCGGGCACCTCGACGTTCTCCTTGGCCGTCTCCGTCGCGAGCAGGTTATAGCTCTGGAACACGAAGCCGAACGCCTCGCGCCGCAGCCAAGCGAGGCCGTCGGCGTCGAAGCTCTGAACGTCGCGGCCGGCGAAGAGGTAATTGCCGCTCGTCGGGCGATCGAGGCAGCCCAGGATGTTCATGAGCGTCGACTTGCCCGAGCCCGACTGGCCCATGACGGCAACGAAC
>DATFFV010000295.1:0-7465 GCA_035249885.1 Gammaproteobacteria bacterium
CGCTCGACGCGGCGCGCAGCGTGAGGGATAGGCAGCGGGCGGCCGCCGTGGCGCCGCGCGGGCCTGAGGTCGATCCCGAAGTGCGCGAGGCCCTTCGCCTCGCGTTCGAGCTCGATCACGGCGTGCTGCCGATCCAAGGGCCGCCCGGCACCGGTAAGACCTTTACGGGCTCGCACATGATTCTCGACCTCGTGAAGGCCGGCAAGAAAGTCGGCGTCACCGCCGTCGGCCACGAGACGATTCGCAACGTGCTCAAGGCCGTGTGCGAGCGCGCCGCCGAGCAAGGCCTCACAGACTTCCAGTGTCTGCACAAAGGCAAACCCAAGGACGACAACCCCGAAGCGCTGCACGCGATCGACGATAACGACCGCATCGCTGCGTTATTCGCGAGCGACGCGTACCGCCTGCTCGGCGGTACCTCGTGGCTCTGGGGCAACGAGCGCTTTCGCGACGGCGTCGACGTGCTGTTCATCGACGAGGCGGGCCAGATGTCGCTCGCCGACGTGCTCGCCGTCTCGGCCGGCGCGAAGAGCATCGTTTTGCTCGGCGACCCGCAGCAGCTCGAGCAACCGCAGCAAGCGAGCCATCCGCCCGGGGCCGGCGCCTCGGCACTCGAGCACCTGCTCGGTGGCGCCAAGACGATCGCGGGCGGCCGTGGCCTGTTCCTGCACCAAACGCGTCGCCTGCATCCCGATATCTGTAAGTTCACCGCCGAGGCGTTCTATGAAAACCGACTGACGTCGGCGCCGGACCTCGAGCGGCAAGCCGTGCTCGCGCCGCCGGACGCGGCCGCCGCGGCGCTCGGCACCGCCGGGCTCGTGTACGTGCCGGTTGGGCACGACGCCAACCAATCGCGTTCGATCGAGGAGGTCGAGGCCGTCGCCGCGTTAGTCGCGGCTCTCACGGCCGAGGGCATTCGCTATCGCAATGCCAACGCCGAAGAGGCACGGCTGACGACCCCGGATCTCATGGTCGTCGCGCCCTACAACGCGCAAGTCACTGCGCTCGCCGAGCGGCTGCCCGGCGTCCGCATCGGCACCGTCGACAAGTTCCAGGGGCAGCAGGCCCCCGTCGTCATCGTCTCGCTCACGACGTCGACGCCCGAAGACGCTCCGCGCGGCATGGACTTCCTCTACAGCGGCAACCGCTTGAACGTCGCAACCTCGCGCGCGAAGGCGCTCTGTATTCTGGTCGGCAACCCGCGCCTGTTCGAGCCCGACTGCCGCACGCCGACGCAGATGCGGCTCGCGAACGCGTTTTGCCGTTATCGCGAGCTCGCGCGCGAAGTGCCGCCGCTCTGACGCGCTGAGCTTTCGGCACGTGGAACCCGCGCATCACGTGCGGCGCCTGTTGCGCATTCTTTCGCGCGCTCGAGCTCCAGGCCTCGTGGGTCGACGGCGTACATAACGAGCGCTACGACCGGGCCCGCGCCGCGCTTGGATTGACGCCGTTGTCGCCACCTGCAGACAGACGGTCGGACCCAACACCCAAGTAAAATCCCCCTCCCGACGGTCGTGACCGCTGTCACAGACCGGGCCTCGACCCGCGCGCAGAGTGGCCGCCACTTCTCAAGGAGGTTCCCGATGAGCAAATCGATGTTGATTGGCGTCGTAGCCGGCATGGCGGTTGCCACGGCTGGCGGCGTGCTGGGCTACCAGTACCTCGGCGGGCAAACCAGTGAGCCCGCCGTCGAGGCTGAACCCGTCGTCGCCACCGCCCCTGCGGCTCGCCCCGCAGCCGCTCGCCCCGCCGCGGCCCCGGCCGAAGAGTGCTGGGACGAGGAAGTCGCCACGACGGCGGACCCCAAGGATCGTCACCGCATTGCCGGCACCGCCATCGGCGCCGTCGTCGGCGGAGCGATCGGCAAGGACGTCGGTGATCGCGACATCACGACGGCGGCCGGTGCGGCTGCCGGCGCCTTGATCGGCCGCAAGATCCAAGAGGAAATCCAGGAAAATCGTGAGGATACGCGCACGACAACGACCACCGAACGGCGCTGCGCCCCCGCGGGCACGCGCTGATCGCGCCTAGCGAGTTTACGTACTGATGGGCCGGGACCGGCGACGGTTCCGGCTCTTTTTTGTGTGCGCCCGGCAGGGCGCACACAAAAAACCCGATCGTGGATCCGCTTCCTGCACAACGGGCGAAGCGCTCGGGATCGTCGGGCAAACGATCGCCGGGCTCGTCTCGCTGACGAGCGTCCTCATGGTGTGGACGGGTCTCGCGCTCGCCTGGCGGCGGCTCGTAGTGCCGCTATTCCGCCGGGAAGAGCCTACGCCGTGCCCTTGAGCTGCCGGATGGCGTCGCCGTAGTAGTCGAGCATCGCGCGCGAGATGGCCCGCGGCACTTCGTTCGGCTCGTTGCGCTCGTTGATGACGAGCAGCTTCTTGCGTCGATCGGTCGGGTGGCTCAGATAGCGGATGATCCCGATGTCGCCGCCTTCCTCCGTGAGCGACCAGACCACTCTCGAAGCCGTCGAGAACGGCATCCGGAGCTTCTTGACGATGGACGCCAGCGTGTGCGGCGAGCCATCGCGCTCGGCCTTGCGCACTTCGAGCGTGATCAAGTATTGCGGCAACGTGATGTGCGGAAAGCACTCGTAGACCGCTTCGAGCGCCGCCAAGATGGCGAGTCGAACGCCTTCGTCGTCGAACGATTGCGTTTGCGGTGAGTCGGTGCGCGGGGCTTTTGTCCCTGTTTTTCTTGAGGGTCGTGTCACGCGGGGTTTCTCCAAGGTGGTCTGGTAATGCTAGCCCTCTTCGGAGGCGTGTCAATGCGCCTAACGGGATTCAGTTCCCTTGATACTGTGTGACACGGTTAACGTCCTGGACCGATTCCAGGAGCGTACCCTTTTCGGGGCCGAGGACAAGACGCAATGAGCACGAAAAATCGCCGTCGAGGAAAGGGCCAGGAGCCCCCGCTGCCATTCGACGTTACCCAGGACATCGACCCCGAGCTAGCGGAGTCGCTGCGACGCGGCACCGAGCCGACGCTGACGCAGGTCGACTTCGACGACATCGAGGTCGAGCTGCCGCCCCCTCCGCCCAAGAAAGGTTGACGCACTCTTCCGTCTTGCGTGCAGTCCGAGCAGCCGCTAGTGTTGCGCGTCGGCGAGCCAACTCCGGCCGTCGGTCCGCTCACCCACTCCACGCCAATGCTCACTTACCAGACGTCCCTCTCGCGTTTCGCGGCGCTCGCGGTTGCCGTTTTCGCCCCCATCGCCGTCGCCGCGCAGAATCGCCTGGCGAGCAGCGCCGAGATCGACGCCTACCTCGAAGGCGTCGTACGCGACACCCGCATCCCAGGGCTCGTCGGCCTCGCGGTCGAAGCCGACGGCATCGTCTATTTGGGTGCCTTCGGCCATCAGGACGTGGCCAACGATGTGCCGATGGCGGCCGACACGATCTTTCGCATCGCCTCGATGACCAAGCCCGTGACGTCGGTCGCCGTGATGATGCTGGTCCAAGAGGGCGACCTCGGCCTCGATGACCCCGTCTCGCAATACCTGCCTGCCTTCGAGGACAAGCAGGTCATCGAGACCTTCAACCCGGCCGACAGGACCTACACGACGCGGCCCGCGGCCACACCGATGACCGTGCGGCACTTGCTGACGCACACCTCGGGGCTCGGCTACACGTTCTCGAACACCACGCTCGCGCAGCTCGCGCCGCCCGAGCCCGGCGCAAGTGTCGCAGCGCTGCCGCTGCTCCACGATCCCGGCACGAGGTGGACCTACGGCGAGAGCACGCGCGTGCTCGGCACGTTGGTCGAGGACGTGTCGGGGCAGCCCCTCGACGAGTTCCTTGCGGAGCGCATCTTCGTGCCGCTCGGCATGAGCGACACGTCCTATCGAGTCGCCGCGCCGAAGACGAGCCGCGTCGCGACCGTGCACCGCACGACGCCGGAGGGCCTCGTCGAGACGCCTAACACCGCCGAGATCACCGCGCCCGTCTACGGCGACGGCGGCTTGCACTCCACCGCCGCGGACTACGCGAAGTTCATTCAATTGTTCTTGAACGACGGGCGAGCGCCGAACGGGACGCGGCTGCTCAGCGAGGCGACGGTTCGGCTCATGGGCCAGAACCACACGGGCGGCGTGCGTGTCGAGCAGCAACCTGCGGCGTTGCCCGCGCTCACCGAGCCGTTTCCGCTCGGCGCCGGGCGCGACACGTTCGGCTTGGGCTTCCAGATCACGGGCGCGCACAACGATCCGCTGTCGCGCTCGCCGGGCAGCATGAGCTGGGCCGGGATCTTCAACACGGAGTTCTGGATCGATCCCGAGCGCGGGATCGGTGGCGTGCTGCTCATGCAGTACCTGCCGTTCTACGACGCGGCCGCCATCGAGACGCTGCAAGGCTTCGAGCGGCGCGTCTATCAGGGGCTCGCCGATTAGCGAAACCTCGGCGCGGTCGCCGCTCGCGGGCGCGGCCTTCGGGATTCTCGCCGCGCTCACTTGGGGCGGCTTCCCCGCGATCACCAAGCTCTCGATGGCGAGCAACGCGCTCGACGCCTGGGACATCACGGCGCTGCGCTTCGGCGTCGCGGGCCTCGTGCTACTGCCGCTGTTCGCGCGTCGCAGGCTCGGCGAGCTCGGGCCGCTGCGCGGCCTGTTCCTCGCGGTCGGGGCCGGCGCACCGTACGTGCTGCTCACGGCCGGTGGCCTCGCCTTCGCGCCCGCGGCCCACATGGGCGTCATCACGCCGAGCTGCATGCTGCTCTGCTCGACGCTCGGCGGCGCGTGGATCCTGCGCGAGCCGCTGACCTCGGCGCGACTGCTCGGCGCGACCGCGATCACGGCGGGCCTCGTCGCCATGGGGTGGGACGGCTTGGCCAATCACGGCGAGCTCACGTTGCTCGGCGACGCGATGTTCGCGCTCGGCGGCCTCTTCTGGGCAAGCTACACGATCGCGTCGCGGCGCTGGAGCGTCGAGCCGCTGCACGCGACCGCAGTCGTCGGCGTTGTATCGATGGCGCTCTACGTGCCGGGCTACGCGTGGCTCGTGGGCGACGGCATCGTCGCAGCGCCGTGGCGCGACCTCATCGTGCAGGGCATATTTCAGGGCGTGCTGTCGGCCGTCGTCGCGCTGTTGTTCTACACGCGCGCCGTCGCGATCCTGGGTGCCGCACGCGGCGCCGTGTTTGCAGCGCTCGTGCCCGCGTTCTCGCTGCTTCTCGCGATTCCGCTGCTGCACGAGACGCCGACGACGCTCCAGCTCGCGGGCGTCGCGATCGTGACCGTGGGCATGGTGCTCGCGCTCGGGCTCCAGGATCCCTCGCGCTGGCGTGCCGTCGCTACGCGGGTAGCGCCGCGATGAAATCGATCATGCGCTTGCGCTCGGCCTGATCCGGCAGACGGCCTTTCGCGGCCGTCATGTTGTCGACCATGTGGTGCGGCTTGCTCGTCGCGGGAGTGACGGCCGTGACCGCGGGATGCGACGCCGCGAACTTGAGGAAAAACTGCGCCCACGTCGTCGCTCCGAGCTCGGCGGCCCACTCGGGCAACTCCTGGCCTTCGACTCGGTCCCAGAGCCGCGTGCGGCCGAACGGTAGATAAACGAGCACGCCGATGCCGCGCTCCTGCGCGAGCGGGAAGATGCGCTCTTCGGCGCTCAAGTTGTCGACGGCGTAGTCGATGCCGATGAAGTCGAACGGCTCGTCGCGCATGAGCTGCTCGAGTGTCGCGTACTGCGGCTTGAACGTCGTCGTCGTGCCGATGTAGCGAACGCGGCCCGCTTGCTTGAACTCTTCGAGGATCGGGAACTGCGTCGCCATGTCGGCGACATTGTGCACTTGGATCAGGTCGATCTTGTCGCGCCCGAGGCGCTCGAGCGACGTTTCGACTTGCGCGCGCGCCCGCACGGGATCGGCGCTCGCGCCGCGTCCTGCGACGTTGAGCTTCGTGGCCCAGAACACGCGATCGCGAAGGCCGGCCTCGTTGACGGCACGCGCGGCGACCTCCTCGGAGGCGCCGTAGCCCGGCGCCGTGTCGAACACCGTTCCGCCGTTCTCGAGCATCGCCGAGAACACGGAGCGAATGGTCTCGACGTCGGCGGCCGCGGCGATTCGGCTGAACGTCGCCGAGCTGCCGAGGCCGACAATCGGCAGTGGCTCGCCGGTCTTCGGGATCGGCCGCGTGATCACGCCGCCTTGTGCAAACACATTGGCCGGCAGCGCGAGAGCGGCCCCTGCTTGGGCCGTGAGCGCCAGGTATTTGCGTCGCGTGAGCATCGTCGTTCCCCCTATGTCAGGGGTGTGAAAATAGCACCGCGACCGCGCCGCCCGGAACAGAACTTCCGGCCGCCTTGGGAATCTCCAGATTCGCCTTGGCCAGGCCAGTTGGCGTTGCCTTCGGCGCGCGCGCTGATGGCCGCGGCCTCGGCTTCGCCGCGCAGGCGAATCGCGTTCACCGCACGCTTGCACGCTCGTGCAGCTCGGCGGCGCGCACCGTATGCTATGCGCCGCTTTCAGTCCCAACACGAGGAAAAGCATGACCATCTTCACGCACGTCACCGTCGGCACCAACGATCTCAACCGCGCCCGCGCGTTCTACGACAAAGTGCTCGGCGCGCTCGGTTACAAGCGCCTCACCGATCTCGGCGAGAACGGCTCGATCTGGGGCGAATCGGCTCCGGCGTTTTTCGTGCTCAAGCCGTCGAACGGCTTGCCGGCGAACTGGGGCAACGGCGTGACCGTGAGCTTCGTGGCGCCGAGCCGTGCCGCCGTGGCGAAGTTCCACAAGGAAGCCTTAGCGCAAGGCGCCAAAGACGAAGGCGCGGTGGGCCCGCGTAGCTGGCACCCGACCGCGTACGCGGGCTACGCGCGCGATCTCGACGGCAACAAGATCTGCGCCTACTGCTTCAACGCGGAGTAGCGGCGACCGAGAATTCCCAGGTGAGATAGAGAATCTGGCTCGTGCCACCGAGAAGCTCGCCGAGCGACGCCTGGGCGTTGCGGCGCCGCTCGCGGCGGCTCTCTGGGATCGGCCGCAGCACGAGCGCGTACTCGCCCGGGCCCAACGTGGTCGCGGGCTCGACGCGATACTGGCCGCGGCCGAGTGGCGTGCGCAGCGTCGCCACGATCTCCTCGATGATCGGGCCGTCGGGCAGCGACCGCTCGTCGCCGCCCGCCTCGGCCGCGGCGACGAGCCGATAGTTGTCGTTCGTCGGCACGAGCTGCACGAACGCGGGTTGATAGCGGTCGGGGTCGACACCGGGAATGTGCGCGAAGTTGATCTCGAACACGGGCAGGTCGTCGAGCACGCGCGTGCTCACGCGCGCCGCCAACGCCCAGACGGCGGTGCGCCGACCCTGGGGCAGGAATAAGTCGCCGATCGTCGTCGCGATGCCGCTCACGGCCGGGTTCGCGAACGCGAGCGCCTGATTCGTCAAGCCTTGCAGCGTCTTGAAGCGCTCGCCGCGCTTGCCGCCGGCGAACGCCACCTGCGCGATCGTCGGCGCGACGATCG
>DATFFV010000296.1:0-2411 GCA_035249885.1 Gammaproteobacteria bacterium
CCGGCCGCGGCCGCCGTCATCGCCGCGCAATCGAGTGGGTCGCGCAGCCACCAGACGCGCGCGCGCAGCAGCGCGGGCCGCGCGGCTTGCTGCAGGATCGTGTAGCGATAGCGGCGGCGCAACGCCGAGCGGCGGGCATCGAAATCTTGCGGCACCGCGTGGACCCAGCGCACGGCGACGTCGGGCGGGAGCTGCGAATTGATGCCGAGCAACCATTGGCGCGGCGTGCGGTCGACGGCCGCGTCGAAGTGCGCGACCTGCTGCAGCGCGTGGACCCCCGTGTCGGTGCGCCCCGAGCCGTGCACGGTCACGGTCTCGTCGGCGACGAAGCTCACGGCCGCCGCGAGCGTGTCCTGGACGCTGCGTCCCGACGGTTGGCTCTGCCAGCCGATGAAGTCCGTGCCGTCGTATTCGAGCCCGAGTGCGATTCGTGGCATAGGTGCCCGCTGCGCCGGCGAGATCAAGCAAACGACCCCACGCGACGGCGGGGTGCACGCCTTACCGAGCCGAAGCTAAGCGCTCAGGGCCTCGATGAGGCCTTGCGCCTCGCGGCGCTGACTACTGTCGCCCTCTTCGAGCACTTCCTCGAGAATGCTGCGCGCGCCTTCGGGATCGCCCATGTCGATATAGGCGCGCGCAAGGTCGAGCTTCGTGCCGACCTCGGTCATGGTTTGCGGATCGAGCCCGGCCTGTTCTGTGCCCGTCGGGTCATCGTCGGTCGAAACGTCGCGGCCGATGTCGAGGTCGACCGGCGTGTCGCCGCCGCCGAAGACGTCGCGCGAGAACTGGTTCGCGCGCGGCTGCTCGACCGTGTCGGCGCCGTGCAACGCGGCCGTGAGATCGTCGAGATCGAGGTCGACGCCGCCGCCCTTCTTCTTGCCGAGCGATTTGACGAGCGACGTGTTGCCCGTCTCGCCGTCGAGCTCGTGACGGCCGTCGAGCACGGCCGTGCCCGTCATCGTGCTCGTTGCTTCGTCGAAGCCCGGCGCCATCATCGTGGCGTCCTGGTCCTCGAGCACCGACGTGCTCGCCGCGAGCGAATCGTCCTCGTCGCTGTGCAGCACCTTCGTCACACCGGTCGCAGAGAGCAGCGCGTCGTCCTCGCGCAGCGCGGGCTGCTGGCGCGTATCCGTGTCACGGCCTTCGGCCGTCGGCAGATCGCCCAAGTCCGTCGGCAAGCCTTCGATGTCCTTGACGTCTAATCCCAAGTCGTCGAGGTCGATCTCGGCCGTGAACTCGGTCGGCGTGGCGGAGAGCGCGGGCTGCTCCACGGTCGGCGACTCGGCGCCGCGGCGCGGCATGGCGACGGTCTTGGTCGACATCGTCGTCGACCTCGCGGCCGGGCTTTCGATCGTCGGCGTCTCCATCGTCGGCGCCTCGGACGAGAGCTCCATGTTTTCCGTTGCCCAATCGGAGCTGCCGAGCCGCTCGATGGTCGGCGACTCCTGCGTGATGGCGAGGACGTCGGCCGGGATGTCGGGTGTCGTGCGCTTCCCCGTGTCCTCGTCGTCGTCAGTCCTTTCGAACAACGCCGCCTCGAGGCCCGCGGCCGTATTCGAGCCGATGTCGAGCGACGAGTCGCTGAAGTCGCGCGATTTGGGCTTAGACGCAGACTTGCCCGCGGACTTCGGGGCCGGGCGCTCGTCGGAAGTCTCGAGGTTGAAATCGAGACCGCTGCTGCCCGAGGGAGCGCCCGTCGTGGCGGCAGACATCTCGTCGAACGCGAGATCGAGCGGAGCATCGCCGCCGGCCTCGAGATCGACGTCGACGCGTCCGGCGCCGGCCGTCGCTTCGGTGAACATGCGCTCGTCCGGACAGATCTGGCGGCCCATGATGACCACCTTGTTCCAGTCGGGATCGTCGCCTTGCTCTAGATCTCCATGCAGGGCGTGCGCGGCTTTGAGGAACGCGTCCTTGTTGCCCCACATGAAATAGACCTCGAGCAGCTTGAGCTTGAGATCGCGACGGTCCGGCGCCGCTTCGAGCGCCTTCTGCACGAGCTCGGCGGCCTGGTCGTACAGGCCGTAAGCGATGTGGAAGTCCGCTTCGGCCACGGCATCGGCCTGGTCGAGATTGATGACCGTCTGACTCGAGAGCGTCTCGTCGGCTGAAACGGTCGGACGCGCGGGTTGTGGCCGCGCGGAGGCGCCGCGCCGCGGAGCTGCCTCGGGCTCGGGAGCGGGACGCAGGCTCTCGGCGTGCTGCTCCTCGACGACGATCGTCTGCTCGGGGGCGTGGCCGCGTAGGCGCTCCGTGGCCTCGCGCGTCTGACGGTCGTCGTCGGTCTCCGACTGGAGCGCTTCCCAACGCCCCGTGACGTCCTCGGTGTCGGTGCGCCGGCGGCGCACGAACCAGAGTGCCGTCAAAAGCAGCGCGGCGACGCCGAGGCCGATCCAGAGAACCGGCCACCG
>DATFFV010000297.1:0-7313 GCA_035249885.1 Gammaproteobacteria bacterium
GTTGCAGGACGCAAATCGCGACCGACCGCCAGGGATGGCGGGAGTGCCGCAAATGCAGGAGCGATTTGCGGCCGCTCAGAGCGAGTCGAGCACCGCCGCGATCGCGTCCGGGCCTTGCGCCGGCGCCATGACGTGCGCGCCCGCGACGCCCGGGATCTCGCGCAGCCCGTTAATGAGCTCCGCGCAGATACGCCGCCCTTCGGCCGCTTGGTCTTGCGCGCCTTCGAGCCGCGCAACGATCGCGTCGGGCACGTGCACGCCGAACAGGTTCTCGTTCATCCAGCGCGCCGACTTCGCCGAGCGGATCGGGCCGACGCCGATGATGACCCCGAGCTTGTCGGTGATGCCCTCCTCGCGCAGGCGGGAGGCGTACGCGCGCACGACGTCGAGATCGAAACCGAACTGCGTCTGGATGAAATCGGCGCCGGCTTCGATCTTCTTGCGCAGCGGCTCCGCCGACCACTTCGCGTCGGGCCGGCGCGGCACGTCGGCCGCGCCCAAGAAGAACTTCGGCGGCGAGTCGATCTTGCGCGCCGACGGCAGCTCGCCCTTGTCGCGCATGTCGCGCGCCACCTTGAGCAGATCGATCGACTCGAAGTCGAACACGGGCTTGGCGTCGGGCTGATCGCCGCCCTTGGGATCGTCGCCGCGCAGGATCAGCAGGTTCTCGACGCCCTGTGCCGCGGCGCCGATGAGATCGCCCGCGAGCGCGATGCGATTGCGGTCGCGACACGTGACTTGAAGTATCGGCTCGTGGCCGTTGGCCACGAGGATCGCCGCGGCCGCGAAGCTGCTGATCGACGTCTTGCCGGCGGCGGCGTCCGTGAGGTTGATGGCGTCGACTTTGCCTTCGAGCTCCGCGGCCTCGTGCAGCAGCTTCGCTTGAGCCGCCGACAGCGGCGGCACGATCTCTGCCGTGATCACGAATTTGCGCGCTTCGATCTTGTCCTTGAGTTTCGACATGAGTGCTTCTTTACCGTTGTGGCCGCCAGATTCTACGCAATGTCGTCATGGCAATGCATAGGCGATGAGCGACTGTGCATCGGCGGCCCCGGCGTCGTCTACGCTCGCTCTTCCGGCGGCGACCACGGCCACGTACTGCTTGCCGTCGTCGCCGGCGTACGTGATCGGCACGGCGTGGGCACTCAGCGGCAGGTCGGTCACCCAGAGCTCGCCGCCTGTTCGCGAGTCGAATGCGCGAAAGCGGCGATCGTTCGTGGCGCCGATGAACACGAGGCCCGCCGCCGTCGCGATCGGGCCGCCGAGGTTGAGCCGTCCCGTACGCTTGCGCCCTTCGGGCAGCTCGGCCGTGATGCCGAGCGGCACTTGCCACACAATTGCGCCCGTCGCGACGGCGACGGCCGCGAGCTGTCCCCACGGCGGCTTTTGGCACGGCCAGGCCGCCGCATCTCCGCTCTGCTCGTTGCCGGCGGAGTCCGCCGCCGCGTCGCGCCACCAAAACCGTGCGAGCGGTCCACCGACGACGCTCGCGCGCCGATACGGCAAGCGCTCGTTGCGCGCCTGGCCCGTCTGCGCCGAAACGGCATCGCCTGAATTCCGCTCGATCCAACCGATGCCGCCTTCGCTGTTGGTGTTGACGAACACGAGCCCGCGGCGCGGGTCGGCCGCGACGCCGCCCCACGTCACCGCACCCATCGAGCCCGGGAACACGATCGTCGAGCGCGGCTGGGCGCCTTCCGCACGATAGCGATAGGGCGTGAACGGGCCCAAGTTCTGCAAGCCGCCGCTGCGGTCGCGCAGCGCGCGGCAGAACGCCGCGTGCTCGGCCGTCGTGTCGCGAGCCGTCACGAGATCGGCTGCTGCGTAGCTCACGCGCGCAAGCGGTGGCGGCGCGGTGGGAATCGGCTGCGTCGGCGCGCTCCGCTCACCGGGCACGTCGGAGCGCGGCGCCGGTGTGTCGACCAGCGGAAGCACCGGCTTGCCCGTGACGCGATTGAGAACGTAGAGATACCCCGTCGGTGCCGCCTGCGCCAAGACGGGCACGCGCTGACCGTCGATCGTCGCGTCGAGCAGCGCCGGCGGCGCCGTGAGATCGTAGTCCCAAATGTCGTGGCGCACGATTTGAAACTGCCAGCGCCGTTCACCCGTGTGCGCGTCGAGCGCGACGACCGAGTTCAGGGTCGCGTCCTCGGCTTCACGATCGCCGCCGTAAAAAGCGTCGCCCGCGGGGCCCGCGAACACCGCGTAGAGCAATGCGCGGTCGACGTCGGCCGCGACCGAATACGCGGGGTGCAGCAGCGCCCCTTCGGCACCGTATGCCCAACGCTCGGCGCCCGTGCGCGCGTCGAAGGCGCGCACGCCGCCCGGCGCACCGTTCGAGCCGACGATGAGCGAATCCTCGAAAAGCGTCGGCGCGCCGCCATAGGTGACGGCCATCTCCACCTCGCCGCCGGCGCCGAAGCCGGGTGCTTTCAAGCCCGTCGCCGCCTCGAGCGCCACGAGCCGGTCGCCCACGGTGAAAAAAATTCGCGCGGCCAGCGCCTCGTCGCCGGGCCAGTAGGCAAGCCCGCGGCGCGACGCCACGCCCTTCTCCACCGCGAATCGCCAGACCTCTTCGCCCGTGTGCGCGCGCAGCGCGACGACGCGGTCGGCGGCCGTGGCGTACAACAGGCCGCCGACGACGAGCGGCGTGAGCTCGGAGCCCGCGCGCGCCTCGTCCGCGGCGGAGCCCAATGCATACGACCAAGCCTGCCGGAGCTCGTCGACGTTGGTCGTGTTGATCGCGGTCAGCGGCGAGTAGCGCGTGCCGGCGAGGTCGCGGTTGTAGCTCGGCCAGTCGGCGCCGTGCAGATAGTCGGCGGTCGGCGCAGCGCCGGGCACGTGCGGAGGATCCGGCGGCGGTTCGGCACACGCGCCGAGCAGCGCGGACGCAAACACGATTGGCCACCGCACTCAGTCGCGCCCGGCAGTCAGTACATGAAGCGCGGCGGCGCGGTGCGGTCTCGTTGCGGCTCGCATGGGTGTGGGCTCCGCGGGGCTTGGAAGCCCGATTCTAGGGCTGGTGCTAGAATCACTCCATCCCTCATCGACCACGGAGCACACCATGCAGTCTGCACAGAGCCTGAGGAGTTACATGCCGGTGGCCGAGTTGAGCGCCGAGTCGCGCTCGACCTTCATCTGGCGCACCTACGGCCACGTGGCAGCCGCCATCCTGCTGTTCGCCGCGATCGAGTCGTACCTGTTCGAGAGCGGGCTCGCGGAGCAGCTCGCGCCGAGGCTGCTCGGCTTCAACTGGCTGCTGATCTTGGGCGCATTCATGATCGTCGCGTGGCTTGCGACGCACGTCGCGCATAGCACGCAGTCGAAGCCGCTGCAATACGTTGCGCTCGTGGGTTTCGTGGTCGCCGAAGCCATCATCTTCTTGCCGCTGCTCTACATCGCGATGAGGCTGCAGCCCGGCATCATCGAGAGCGCCGCGGGCGTCACGCTGCTCGGCACGGCGGGTCTGACGGCCGTCGCCTTCATCACGCGCAAGGATTTCTCGTTTCTACGCGGCCTGCTCGTCTGGGGTGGCGTCTTGGCCTTGGTCGGCATCGTCGCGAGCGTGCTGTTCGGTTTCGCCCTCGGCACGTGGTTCTCGGTCGCCATGATCGGGTTCGCCGGCGCCGCAGTGCTCTTCGACACGTCGAACATCCTGCACCACTACCCCGAGGACCGGTACGTGGGCGCCGCGCTCGCGCTGTTCGCCTCGATCGCGCTCATGTTCTGGTACGTGCTGCGGCTGTTCATGTCGCGAGACTGACTGAACCGCCGCTGAACGCGGGCACGACTCTAGAGAACGGTCAAGTTCGGACACTGCGCTTTGCGGGGCCCGGAACCGTTCGCATACAATCGTCCCATGCCTCGACCCTCGACTACTCGGGAAGCACGCTCATGATCAAGACACTCCATTGGAAGCCCCTCGTCATCGCGGCCGGCCTCGCATTCAGCGCGAGTGCTTTTGCCGGCTCGTGGACGGTCGTCCCGGAGACGAGCTCCGTGGGCTTCGTCGGCACTCAGCAAGGCACGAAGTTCAACGGCCGCTTCGAGACGTTCGCGGCGGCCATCGATCTCGATCTCGCCGACCCGACCAAGGGCAGCATCGTCGGCACCGTGCAGCTCGATTCCGTGAACACGCGCGATCACGACCGCGATGCTTCGCTGCTCGACAAGGACTGGTTCAACGCCAAGGAATTCCCGCAGGCGAAGTTCGAGTCGCAGAAGATCGAAAAGGCCGCCGACGGCTCCTACGTCGCCAACGGCCAGCTCACGCTCAAGGGCACCACGAAACCCATCGCGCTGAAATTCACGCTGACGGGCTCGGGCGCCGCGGCGAAATTCGCCGGCACGATGAGCATCAACCGCTTCGACTTCAACGTCGGCGAAGGCTGGAACGACACGAGCTGGGTGGCGCAGGACGTCGCCGTCGACGTCAAGCTCGACCTCAAGCAGTAAGCGCAACAGATTTCTCACCGTGTGCGTACGGTGAGAAATCCGCGCTACGGCGGCTACTCTTCGCCGAGGTCGATCGTGAGCGTGGCGGCGCCGGCGTCATCGGCGCTCCACAGGTTCTTCTCGCAGATGTATTCCTGCATCTTGTAGCCCGGCCAGCGCTTGTACATCCACGTCCAGGACCACGGCTCCGTGAGGTACTCGGGATCCGTCACCGTGATCTCGTTCTGCATGTAGTCGCGATCGGGGAGCAGGCTGATTCGCTCCGTGATTCGCAGGTTCGGCGAGTGCGGCACGTTGCGAAATCCGACGTGCTCCTTGATACCCGTGGTCTCGACGACGAGCGTGCTGCCCTCCCAGCGGGCGCCCGAATGGCCTGCAAAGCGCGGCTCGGCGTCCTCCGGAGGCGGCGGCTCTTCGCCCACATAGACACGCCGGACCTGGTTGTAGGCTTCCTGGACGATGGTGATCTGACCGCCGGTATCGAGCACTTCCATCGGGAACATCGCCTGCATCATCCCGGGCATGCCCTCGCCGATGCAGTGCGTGTAATTCGTCGCCGGCGGTAGACCCGCGCGCGTCAGCGCGGCAGCCTCGTCCTGCGCAGCGCGCCACGGCCCGTAGTGTTCGGGCTTCAGCGGCGGAGCGGGCACGGGCTGGGGCACGGGCGGCGCATTCGGATCGCTGCCGAGTCCGGCGAACTGCGTCGGATAGCGTTCCCAAGTACCGCCGATCTCGCGTGCGCCGTACTCGCTCTTGGGCGGTACACCTGCACTTTCGCTCTGCGCGACGATAGGGCTCTCGACGAGCACCAGCGCCGGCGCCAGGAAAAGGATCGACCGACGCTTGATCCTACGCATGGCTCGTCCCGCCTTCATTCGAGAGGAATCGTGGCCGGTCCCGCCGGACCACCGTTGTTGAAAACCCGACCGTCCGGCAGCTTGATCGCTTTCAGGAGCGCCGCCGGCTGCCCGGACCGCATCGGGGCCACGACGATCGTGATCGGATCGCCCTTCTCGATCATGTTGAACTTCCACCCCACGCGGTTGAGGATGCCGGGATTGGCGCACTCTATGAGCCACAGCTGCTCTTCCTGCCCCTCCTCGGCGCCCCGCAGCTGGATGTAGACGTGCGGGTTCTGCCACAAGAACTCTTCGACCGTCCCCACGAGCTTGATCTGCTTGTCCGGCTCATAGGGCGCGAAGGAATGGTGCGCCCTCGCGGCGGCAGCGATCAGAGATAGCGCGGCAAGCAGCGCCGAGCGCACTACGGTGTTTCTCAAGAGTTTGACCCTCTTTGGCGAAGCGTTACGGAATCTATCCTAGGTTTGGCGCCGCACGCCAGACCGTCGCGGCATGAGGATGAAATCCGCCGCCCCCGGGGCAGCCGCTGTCGAATGGCAGCGCGGGCCTCAGAGGGTCCAGCTGATGCTCGCGGACCAGACGTTCTCGTCAAAGTCGACGCTCGGCAGATTCGAGCGGTTGTCCGCGTGCTTGTAGCCGAACCGCGTGATCAGGCGCTCGCGGAGCGGCACCTCGAGAGACGTTTCGAGCTGCACGCGGTCGTCGCCGCGCGGCGCGCCGATCGACGGCGTCGCGCTGTCGTAGTCGCGCGTCTCGTAGCGCAGGTAGGTCTTCAGCGTGAGCTCGCGCTTAGGCGCGGGAATCCGCCGCGATAGCTGCGCGCTGATTTTGTGGCCGGTGTAGTCGAATTGGGCGTCCGCGGCATCCTCGTAGTCGTAGCGGTAGCCGAAGACGAGATAGGTCCGCAAACCGTTCAGGAAAACGTACGCGTCCGACGAGAAGCCGTCGGCGGTCGCGTCACGCGCCGGATTGCCGGCGAAGTCCTTGTCGGAGCGCGCGTACGCGAAGCGCAGGAACAGGCGCTCGCCGACCAGCCTCGACACGTACGGGGAGATCTGCGCGATCGCGAGGAACTCGTCGCCATCGAGCGCAGCAGCGGCGTAATTCATCGTCGTGCCGATGTCGACGCGACCGAGGTCGAAGCTTGCAGTGCCGGACCCGCGGTGCACGCGGACGTCGAACGCGCCGAAATCGTCGTGCAGCGACTGTGAGAAGTTGTAGCCCAAGGTCAAGTCGAAGGGACCCGCGTCGGGTTTATCGTAGTCGACGCCGAATTCCGCGAGTGCCGCCAGGTCGCCGGCGTTCGTCGACGTGTCGAGATCGAGCACCGCGACGTTGCTGTCGTACTCGAGCCCGGTGCCCACCTCGAACGAGACCGCGCGCTCATCCTCGCTCGCCTCGGGCGCAACGGGGTCCGGCTGAGCTGCGGCCGGCGCGGCCAGCGCCGCGGTGCAGAGAAGAATCGGAATTCCGTGCCTCACGACGCACCTTCCCTACAAATCGCTCCTGCATTTGCTGCATGTCGGCCATCCATGGCCGCCGCAGGAAATTGCTCCTCCATTTCCTGCATGCGCGCCATCCCTGGCGCGCAAAAAAGGGGCCGGCGGAGGGGGGATCTCCGACCGGCCCCCACCGCGCACTATTCGCCGCGGATCGTGCCCGCCACGCTGGCCGCAATCTCCTGCTGGACCGAACCTTCGATTTCGCTCTCCACCGCTTCCGCGATGGTGGCTTCGACGGCACTCGCGACCTCGCTGTCGACGGCCGCGCCGATGTCGTCGGCAAGGGCGACTTGGATCGTCCCGCCAATCTCGTCGCCGATCCCGGCTTCGAAGCCGGCCTCGACGCCGACCTCGGCCCGGGCGCCGACATCCGTCGCACCGTCCGCCGTCGCCTGGACCGCACCCGCGGTGCGTCGCGCCGCGTTCACCGTTCCGCGCGCTGTGGCGCGCGTGGTGTCCACGACCATGCCCGCCGTCGAGCGCACTTCGCCTACCA
>DATFFV010000298.1:0-18872 GCA_035249885.1 Gammaproteobacteria bacterium
GCTCGTCGCGACCATGCCGTGCTGCGCCGTGACGACGGGGCGAGTCGCAAAACGGTCGGCCAGTGGGCGGTTCACTCGCGCATTGTAGTGCGGCCGCGCGTCGTCGCTGGTGCGGGAGTGTCGCCACCTCGCGGCAGGTTGGGTCCGCTCGGGTTGCGTGCCACACTTCGGCTGATGGCGAGCACCGAGCGACAGTCCATGCCCGTGGCGTTGATCGGTGCGCCGACCGATGTCGGCGCCGGCCGGCGCGGCGCGTCGATGGGCCCGGAAGCGCTGCGTGTGGCCGGCCTCGACAGAGCGCTGCGCCGCCTCGGCCGCACCGTCGTCGACCGCGGCGATATCTTGGGACCCGCCAATCCGGAGCAGCCGCGCACGGGCGACTACCGCCATTTGCGCGAGGTCACGACCTGGTGCTCGGGCGTGCACGACAACGTCTATGCGAGCCTCACGGTCGGCGAGTTTCCGCTGCTCATGGGCGGCGATCACAGCCTGGCCATCGGCTCGGTCGCGGCCGTCGCGCGCTACTGCGCGGAGCGCGAAAAGCCGGTCGCGGTGCTCTGGCTCGACGCGCACGCGGACTTCAACGTGGCGAGCTCGTCGCCGTCGGGCAACCTGCACGGCATGCCCGCGAGCATCATCGCGGGCAAGGGCCCGCCGGAGCTGACAGCGTTGAGCGGCGCTACGCCGATTGTGCCCGCCAACCGCATCGTGCAAATCGGCGTTCGCTCCGTGGACGCCGCCGAGAAGAAGCTCGTCGTCGACAGCGGCATGACGGTCTACGATATGCGCCGCATCGACGAGCTGCGCATGCGGACCGTCGTGGAGCAAGCGCTCGCACAGGTGGCCGAGCGCGACGTGCACTTGCACGTGAGCTTCGACGTCGATTTCCTCGATCCCGCGATCGCGCCCGGCGTGCCGTCGACGGTGCCCGGTGGGCCGACCTACCGCGAGGCGCAGCTCTGCATGGAGATGATCCACGACTCGGGCCTCATGGCCTCACTCGACGTCATGGAGCTCAATCCCGCGTACGACGAAGGCAACCGCACGGCCGAGCTCGCCGTCGAGCTCGTCGAGAGCCTGTTCGGCTTGCAGATCCTGGCGCGCTCGAGCGACGCAACCACCAAGTACACGCTATGAGCGACAGCCGGTCCCTGATCGCAGCGACCGAAGAGGTCAGCGCGCCCAACTACGCACCGCTGCCCATCGTCGTGAGCCGCGGCGAAGGCGTTTGGATCTGGGACCTCGAAGGGCGCAAGTATCTCGACTGCGTGAGCGCGTACTCCTCGCTGAACCAGGGGCATCGCCACCCGCGCATCGTGCGCGCGCTCGTCGACCAGGCCGAGCGCTTGACGCTCACGTCGCGCGCCGTGCACAACGATCAGATGGGCCCGTTCTTGGCGGAGCTCTGCACGCTCGCGCAGATGGAGATGGCGTTGCCGATGAACACGGGCGCCGAAGCCGTCGAGACGGCCATCAAGCTTGCGCGGCGGTGGGGTTACCGCGTCAAAGGCGTACCGCGCGACCGAGCCGAGATCGTCGTCTGCCGCAACAACTTCCACGGCCGCACCACGACGATCGTCGGCTTCTCGTCCGAGGCGCAGTACCGCGAGGACTTCGGCCCGTTCACGCCGGGCTTCACGCTCGTCGACTTCGGTGACCTGAACGCTTTGCGCGCCGCGCTCACGGACAACGTCGCGGCGTTCCTTGTGGAGCCCATCCAGGCCGAGGCCGGCATCCTGGTCCCGCCGCCGGGTTATCTCGCGGCGGCGTGCGCGCTGTGCCGCGAGCGCAACGTCCTGTTCGTGCTCGACGAGATCCAGACGGGCCTCGGCCGCACGGGCAAGATGTTCGCGCACGAGCACGAGCCCGGCGCGGCGCCCGACGTGCTCGTGCTCGGCAAGGCGCTCGGCGGCGGCGTCTATCCCGTCTCGGCCGTGCTCGCGAGCCGCGCGCTCATGACGTTGTTCCAGCCGGGCGACCACGGCAGCACGTTCGGCGGCAACCCGCTCGCCTCCGCCGTGGGCCGCGCGGCGCTCGGCGTGCTCGTCGACGAGAAGCTCGCGGATCGCGCCGCCGAGCTCGGCGACTATCTCTTCGCCGCGGTGCGCGGCTTGCGCGCGCCGTGCATCGAGGACGTTCGCGGCCGCGGCTTGCTCGTCGGTATCGAGGTCGCGGCCGCTGCGGGAACCGCGCGCGCGTTCTGTGAGCGGCTGCTCGCGCGCGGCGTGCTCGCGAAGGACACGCACGCGCAAGTGATACGGCTCGCGCCGCCGCTCGTCGTGCAGCGCAGCGATCTCGATTGGCTCGTGGAGCAGCTCAGGGCCGTGTTCCGCTGACAGGACAGAGCCGGCGCGCAGCACGTTGCGTTCAGGCACGACAACTAAGGCGCCCGCGCCTGCGGAGGCCCGGACGCTCGACCACCTTTGACGGCTACGCTGCGCTGCTTCTCGAGGGGGAGCGCCGAGGTCGTTCGCGCCGGGGGGCGCGCCGTTTGCAAACGTCTCGAATGGGCTCGACTCTGACCGGTCGTGAGTACGATGTTAACGATCGAAGGAACGCTCACGATCGACCCGCTGCGGTCATTCGCGCTTCGGATAAGTTCAGCGCCCTGATAGATAATGCTCGGGGGCCGTCGACACAACTTTCGACAAACTCCGTACCCAATTCATACAGACTCGGCCGGCGCGCCGAGACATCGTCAATCGTCAGTCGATCCGTACGAGCGGAGGACGGACATGATGTACAGAAGGCGTGGGGGCGCGAGGGCACGTCGTCGACATTCGGCTTGGGGCGTGCGACGCGGCGCTTTGCGCGGTGGATCACGAACGAAATGTCTCGTAGCACGGGATCCGAGACGAAGGTGAGGGTTGCGAGGATGTGTGCGCGTAAATCACCGACCGCAGTCCATCAAAAGTTCCTGGCTTTGATCTGCTTGTGCGTCTCGGCGTGCGAAGGCGATGGCAGCGGGTCGCAGAAAAGTCCGCATATCGCAACGGTCTTCATTGGAAACGGCCGCGGGCAGTGCGCCGACGACGGCCTGCCGCTGGCGCAAACGCAGATGACTTTGATACGGGCCGGCATCGACGTGTTGAGATCCGCTTGCGGTACGCTGACGGGAGTGGCGTTCCCTGCCGTTTGCGGTGCCCCGACCGGCGAGATCAATCTCCACGACATTCGCCCCGAGAACCTCCCCGATGCCGAACGCCTCGGCTTCAGAGACGTGGCAGTGCTTGGCGTAGCACCGGATATCGTTGCTACGGGCTTCATGGAGACCGAGTGTCGCGACCAGTGAGGATCAGCTCAGCCGGCGCGGCGCGCGTCGCGTAGCGATCCGATCGAGGCGTTGCGGCGGGAGCAAGAGCGTTCAGCGCGGTCGATGGGTGACCGCGAGCGAGATCGACGCGCCGTCCGCAAGTCGAGTGTTCACGCCAGGTTCGATGGCCAAGGCGGGCGGCGGCCGCCGTGCGCCGCATGTTGGCGGGAAACCTGCGCGGCGAGTTGAACTACGACGTCATGTCCCCGAGCTCGCTGTGGACGATCCTGCTCGGGCCGGACCTATTGGCGACGTAGGCTATTGCGAAAAGTGGTCATTCACTCACAAACCCATCGAACCTCCGCGCCCCGGGAATTCGCGCGGCGATTCAAAATAGCGTAAGGCGCCTTGGGCAGGAACGGCCATGCAAGTAGTTGCATGGTTATGCAGGTATTGATATAGTAGTCCGCGCCGTGAAAGGGAACTCCACGCCAACAGGGATGAAACCGCTGGAGTTCCTTGGGTCAAGTCGCGATGACTTACGCGCGATGCCCGATGCGATCCGACATGACATCGGATTCGAGCTAATGCGGGTGCAGTTCGGCGGCGAGCCCACGAGCTTCAAACCGATGCCCACCGTAGGAGCCGGTGCTTATGAAATCCGTGTCCGCGATAGATCGGGCGCATACCGGGCGATCTATGTGGCCAAGTTCGAGGCGGCTGTCTATGTGCTGCACGCGTTTCAGAAGAAGTCGCAACAGACTGCGAAGGCCGATATCGAGCTAGCGAAGGCTCGCTACAGAATGATTGGAGGAAAGTCATGAGGAAGAAGACCGATCCGCGCCTCTCCGATACTCGTCGGATCAAGAGTAGCGGCAACGTATTCGTCGATCTCGGCTTCGATCCGGCGGAGGCTAAGGTCATGGCGCTGCGCGCCGAAGTAATGATTCGCATGGAGCAACACTTGAAGGCGCAGGGCTGGACGCAGGCCGAGGCCGCCAAGCGCTTAGGCATAACGCAACCGCGAGTGTCGCGACTCATCAAGGGCAAATGGCAAGACTTCAGCCTAGATATGCTGCTTACGCTGGCTGCGCGTGCGGGGCTGAATCCCGAACTGAAGCTGGCTGCATGAGCAATCGGCGCAATGACAGGGTCTGGCCGAACTAGCGCGCTCGTCGAAACGACATGGTCGCCTTGGTTAACGGTGAGAACAAGCTCCCAAAGAGTCACTCGCAAGGCCGAGGGCGTAGAATCACGCTGACAGACGTGTCACGACGCAAAAACTGCCACCAAGTTCACGGCGCGAGCGAGATGACGAGACAAAAACAATCGACCGAAAGGCGGCGACTGCTTCGCGCGCTGGTGGTCGTTTGTATCCTGATTGCTGCAGGGCCGGAGATTGGCATCGCGCTCGAGTTGATTGGGCTACTCGACCTGGTTGGTGTCGAGCTATTCTTTGCGCTCGTTTTCGGCGGTCTCTTGTTGCGGGTCAGAGCGATCCTATCGGGTCTCGAGCAGTTCTTTGGGAGACTGGACCCGTTTTTCTTCATTCCAACTCGTCAACAGGTCGCAAACTACCCTGGAATCCTCGTTCACGCTGTACCTGGACTCGTCAGCATCTGCATCGCCGGGTACTTGGTCTCCGAGATATCACTTCCCCAAGGGATGACCTGAGCGGCTCGTCTCGGATGGCAGAATTGGCTGATGGGCATACCTTGGAAGCCGTGTGCCGCGCCCCTGATTGAGCGACGTTGCTCGTAGGGGCACCGCATGGGTGCGCTCGCTACTCCTCGCGCAGCGCTCTGGTCGGATCGATGCGTGACGCGCGCCTCGCCGGCAGCCAGCTCGCGAGCAGTGCCGCGGCTGCAAGCCCAATCAGACTCACGGCGAACACCACGGGATCCGCCGGGCTCACTTCGTAGATCTGCGAAGACATTGCGCGGCCGAGCGCCACGGCTCCGGCAACGCCGGCCACGAGCCCCAGGGCCGTCAGCTTCCCGCCCTGCTTGAGAACCATGCCGACGATGTCGCCCGCCTTCGCTCCGAGCGCCAGGCGCACACCGATCTCGCCGACGCGCTGCGTCACCGTCGAGCTCAAGACGCCGTATACGCCAACGACGGCGAGCACGAACGCCACCGCGGCGAACAGCAGGGTCAACACCATCGGAGCGCGTTGCGGCCCTAGCGACGCGAGCACACGCGCCTCCAACGACATCACGTTCGTGAGCGGAACACCGGGGTCGATGCGCCGGATGACGTCCGTCGCCGCGCGCGTAAGCTGCCCGGGCGGCAACGTCGAGTGCAGCGTCAGCATCCCAGCAAGCCGTGGCCGCTGCGTGTAGTGCCAGTAAATCGTCTCCTTGGTCACGTTCTCGGCGAGACCCGCGTGCTGCACCGCCGGCACGACGCCTACGATCGTAAACCACTCGTTTACGGGGTCCAGCACGTTTCGTACGCGCCGTCCGAGGACGTTGCCGCTCGGGAAGTAACGATCGACAAATAGCTCGTCGACGATGGCGACGCGCTCCGACTCTGTCGCGTTGAAGTTGCGCCCCATGACCAGGGGAATCGTGAGCGACGGAAAGTAGCCTTCGCTGACGATTCGCTGTTGCGCGTGCGGTTCCGATACGCCGTCGGCTGGCACATAACCTTCAATCGCGTAGCTGCCCTGAGGGTTCGCCCCGGCGAACGGGAGCGACGTCGTGAATCCCGCGGCGGCCACGCCCGGCAGCGCACGCAGCTCTTCGAGCACGCGTTCGTAGAACCTCACCGCACCTGGCGTATAACCGCTCGCGGGAAGCGCGACCCGAGCCGTCCAGACGTTCTCCATACCGAAGCCGGCATCTTCGCGCTGCAGCTGATAGAGACTCTTCGTCAGCAGCCCAGCGCCGACCAAGAGCGCGAGGCTGACGGCGATCTGCACGACGACCAACGCGCTCCTAAGGCCATAAGCCGAGCGTCCACCCCCGGCGAGGCGGCCCGCTTCGTGGACGGCCCGCGCGATGTCTTCGCGAAGCAACGCCATGAGCGGAAACAGGGCCGACGCGGCGGCCGCGAGAACGGTGACGCCTGCGGTAAAGCCCAGCACCGTGGCGTCGATGACGAAATCGAAGCCGTCGCGCGTGCGGTCCAGGCCGAGGGTGCGCACGAGCTCGAGCCCGCCGTAGGCGAGTGCAAGGCCGACCGCGGCGCCCGCGACCGCGAGCACCAGGCTCTCGACCAGGACGAGGCGCACGAGGCGCCCGGAGCCTGCGCCCAGCGCCGCGCGCACGGCCAACTCCTTGCGCCGCGCGGCTGTGCGCGCAAGCTGAAGATTCGCAACGTTCGCGCAGGCGATGAGCAGCACCGCGAACACGATCGCTTGCAAAATGAGCAGCATCGGCTCCGCGTCGCCGATGACCATGTCTCGCATGGGTTCGGCGCGCCCGGTGAAACCGGTATCCGCCAATCCCGGACCCCGCTCGCGGCCGAGCTCGACGTTGCGACTGACGATCGCAGCCATTTCCGCGTTCAAGCCCTCTACGGTCGCTCCGGGCAGCAGGCGGCCCACGCCCGTGGAGTACTCCATGCCGCGCTGATCGTCGCCCGTTTGCTCCGGCGTGAATACGAATGGGATCCAAAGATCGATGTCGCGATTCGGAAAGCCGAAGCCCGGCGGCATCACGCCTACGACACGAAACGAAGTGCCGTCGAGCAATATGTCGGTGCCGACGGCGCTGGAGCGCGCACCCAAGCGCGAATTCCAGAACGCATGACTGACGACCGCGACGTTGTCGTTCCCGGGCACGGCTTCGTCTTCGGCGAAGACGCGCCCGAGGAAAGGCGCCACCTTGAGGACCGCGAAGAGGGACGGCGACGCGCGCGTGAGCAGCAGCTGCTCGGGAGGCCCCTCGCCGCCGAGCGTGCGCGAATCGGTGGTGAAGATCGCGAGCTCCTCGAGCGAGCGAGCTTGCTCGCGCCGGTCGAGATAGTCGGGAATCGAGATGCCGGCGATGTCCAACCCGACTTTTGGATACGTGTTGAAGATGAGCGCCAGCCGGCCTTCGTCGGGATACGGCAATGGCCGCAGAAACAAGCCGTTGAAGATACTGAAGACGGTCGTGTTCGCGCCGATGGCGAGCGCAAGCACGAGCACCGTTACGCAAAGATAGAGCGGCCGGTTTCTGAGCGCGCGCAACGCGTAGACGACGTCCTGGAAGTAGGTGGTCATTGCCGGTTCCTCTCGCCCGCCCGCACGGCCCGATTCGCCGTAGCAATTACCATGCCATATGTCGCTTGAGTCAACGCCTTGGCTAGCGCGGAGGATTGCTCCGTAGACCGGAGTCCTCCGGCGAGTCGCCGTGCCGCGATCGAGAACGAAATCCCGATTGCGAGACGAACCCGGCCGCGATCGTCACCGGGCATCCCCGAACTGTCGCGCGGCCCTCATCAGCCGGAGAACCGCACCGCCATCGGAGTGATGATATCATGATATCATCACCTCGATCGGAGGCTTCTCCCATGGCTCAAGTCGTTGTGCGGGATATCGAGGAAGACGTGAAGCTTCGCCTGAAGCGACTGGCCGAGCGCCATGGCCGCAGCATGGAGGAAGAGATTCGGCATATTCTTCGCAACGCAGTTAAGGATTCCGGTCGGCCGATTGCCAAGATCGGCTCGCGAATTGCGGCACGATTTAGCGGCAAAGGCCTCAAGAGCGATCTGCCGGAACTTCGGGGTCAGGCTGCGAGACCTGCGGATCTCGAGCCGTGATCGTAATCGACACGAACGTTCTTTCCGCGTTGATGCGCGAGGTTCCGGAGCGACGCGTTGTCGAATGGCTGGATCGTCAGGCAGCTCCGTCCATCTGGATTACCAGCATTACTCTCTTTGAGGCCCGGCTGGGACTGGCGCTGCTACCGAAGGGTAAGCGCCGACAGGCCCTTGAATCCGCTTTCGACAAAGTACTGGTTGAAGACCTGGAGGGACGTGTACTTGACTTTGATCGGCCCGCCGCCGAGGCGGCTGCACAGCTGGCCGCCGGGCGGCGACGGGAAGGTCAAACGATTGATATGCGCGATACGCAGATAGCTGGGATCGTCATCGCGCGTCGAGCGGAGTTTGCCACGCGAAACGTTAGGCACTTCTCAGACTTGAACGTGGCTGTGATCAATCCGTGGGACGCGGATCAATAGTGGGTTCGAGTTGCCTATACTGCTCGTGATGAGCACGCGGAGAGCAACGATGGCGAAGACCGAAACGGCGATTCTCGCGGGCGGGTGCTTCTGGGGCATGCAGGATCTGATCCGCAAGCTACCGGGAGTCACGAGCACGCGCGTCGGCTACAGCGGCGGTGACGTGGAGTACGCGACGTACCGCAACCACGGCACGCACGCGGAAGCGATCGAGGTCGTCTTCGATCCCGCCGAGCTCTCGTACCGCGAGCTGCTCGAGTTCTTCTTTCAAATTCACGACCCGACGACGAAGAACCGCCAGGGCAACGACATGGGCACGTCGTATCGCTCGGGCATCTACTACCTCTCCGACGAGCAGCGTGCCGTTGCCGAGGACACGATCGCCGACGTCGACGCGTCGAAGCTCTGGCCCGAGCGTGTCGTCACCGAAGTGAAGCCGGCCGGCCCGTTCTGGGAGGCCGAGCCCGAGCACCAGGACTACTTGCTGCGCTACCCCGGCGGCTACACGTGCCACTTTCCGCGGCCGAACTGGCGCCTGCCGCGGCGCACGAGCGCACGAACGGCTTGACGCATGAGCAGCGAGAAACGCGAGCAGCCGAGCGTGCTCAAGTGGCCGGAAGTCGTCGAGCTCGCGCGCCGCGGCAACGTGGAGCCGCCCCGACGCGTCGAGAAGAGCGACGCCGAGTGGCGCGCACAGCTCACGGACGAGCAGTACTACGTCGCACGCACCAAGGGCACGGAGCGGCCGTTCAGCTCGGAGCTCTGCGCGTTGTTCGAGCCCGGCCGCTACCACTGCGTCTGCTGCGACACGCCGCTGTTCGATTCGACGAGCAAGTTCGATAGCCGCACGGGCTGGCCGAGCTTCACGCAGCCGTTGAGTCCGAACGTCGTGGCCTACCACGTCGACGGCAGCTACGGGATGCAGCGCATGGAGACGGTCTGCAACGTTTGCGACGCGCACTTGGGGCACGTCTTTCCGGACGGTCCCGCGCCGAGCGGGCTCCGGTTCTGCATTAACGCGGTCTCGTTGCGAAAGGCCGGCTAGCGCATTGCGCATTCTTGCCGTTCCCGTAGCCCGCGAGGCCGCTCGCCCGCTGGTAGCGATCACTGGCGCACAACCTGTCACCAGTTCAACATGCGGAAGAGATTCGGGAGCGGGGGCTGCGAGATGCGGTGGCGAGCTTACGTCCTGGCACTCGTCTTTGTGCTCGGCGCGGCCATTCCTGTCTCGGCGCAACGTGACGACGTGTCGCCCGCCAGCCGGGAGGTGAGGCAGCTACTGGCGGCCGCGCAGGAGCAAATCGCAGCGGGGGACTTCGAAACGGCCCGCGCCACCCTCGACAGCATCGCGTCGCTGGGTCCGACATCGCAGCAGGAGGCGAGTTTCCTTTTCTATCTGCGCGGTCAGGTGTTCTACGAGCTGGGCCAGCCAGAGCGGGCCGTCGCGGAGTGGAGACAGGCGCTTTCCATCGGCGGGCTGCCCGAAGCGCAGGTGCAGGCGCTCGAAACGACGCTGGCCCGCCTCGCCGAGCGGGCGGTGCCGGCCGAGACTCCCTCCTCGCCACGGGAACTGCTGCAGGCTGCCGACCAAGCGATGCGATTCGGTCGGGCCGACGAGGCTACGACCTACTACGAGGCGGCCATCGAGGGTTTTGCTGCGCAAGGTGATGCAGGCGGTCTAGCAAGGGCGCACTACGGGTTCGGAAACCATCTGGCCAGGACCACGCGCGAACTCAGGGGCGCGCTCGCGCACTACGCGATCGCAGTCGAGCAGGCCGAGCTGTCGGGCGACGCGCCGCTCCTGCGCTCCGCGCTCGGGGCGATGGGCGCCGTGGCCATCGCCGCCGATCGCCCCGAGGACGGCCGCGCTGCCTTCGCGCGGCTCCTGGCGCTGCTGGGCGACAACGAGGCCGCGCCAAGGGCCGCCGCGCTCTTTGGGATCGGCGAGGCATCGCTTCGACTAGAGGACTGGCCCGCTGCGGTCGACGCCTACGAGCAATGGCTAGCCGTCGTTGAAGCGGCCGAAAATCTCGACGCCCAGCCACAGATGCTGCATTCCTACGCCCTGTCGCTCCGCCTCGCCGGCCGCGCGAACGACGCGCTCGCCATCATCGCGCGGTTCGATTCCATGGCCGAGAACGACGACGAGCGCCGCCGGCTTGCCCTCCAACTCGAGCAGGACAGCGCGCGGGCGCGCCGTCTCGGAGACGTCGCAGCCAGCTGCTGGTTCGATGCGCGCGCACAGGAGCGCTATGTCGCTCTGGGGCGCGAGGAAGACGCCGACGCCCTGCAGGCCGTCCTGGACGGTTGCCCGGAGGCGGCGATCGAATGACGCCGGTCCTCTGCGTCAAGGATCCCGAAACGCCTAGTCGAGCTCGATTCTGGGCAGATCGAGATCGGGAAGGAACGGCCGAGCATTGGGGTTGACCCAAATCTGGCGCCGGGTGAGCTCCAACATCCGCTCCTGATCCTCGAGAACGGCGGTTAGCTCGCCGGGGGCAACGGTCTCTGCGAGCGGATCGAGTTCCGTCTGAAGAGTGTACGTTCGCCCGTCCAACGCCAAGGTGCGGCGGAAGCGAAACGCCGCGTTCTCGATCGTCTCCTCGCCGGACTCCAGCGACCAGCCGCTCCCGGTGTCCGGCAGGTTGATGACGATTTCGTGCCGATAAGTCGCGTCGACCAGCACCACGACGGGCCATCGGCGCGGCTGGGATTCGTCACCGGGATCCGGGACCGGAGAGACGATGAGATCGGCCCTGTAGTTGAACGTGCGGCGGTTGGGATTCTGGTTGTCGACCTTGAACGGCTCGTCGATGACGAACTCGAACACCTCGGCCATCGTGTTGGTCTTGACGTCGTCGACCACTTGGCTCGGCGCGACGAGCTTGGCGCCGCCGTAACGTGCGGCGATCGTCTGTGTATGCGCCTCATCGCGATCAGCGAGCGACGTGGTGGCGACGACCGCCCTGAAGCTGTCCGCCATCGGCCCGTTGTAGATGAGCTCGCGCCGCAGGCGGCCCGGCGTCTGGGGCCCGCCAGAGACGTCGTAGGTGTCGCGCGCCAACACGTCGGGCGTCGAGCGCTCGCGGCGCGGCATCTCGACGAGCCCCAGCGTCTGCCCATCGAGCGGCAGGGCATATCCCAGCTCGGGCTGTGCCAGCGCGTCGAGGTCCCCGCCCTGGAACAGGGTCGTCGGATCGAGCCAGTAGTCCTTTCCCTCATGACGCACGCGAACGATCACGTGGTTGAAGGGCGATAGGCTCGGGGCAAAAAGCGGCAGGGCACGGCCTACGGTCGTGCTGACGTATGCCGCGTGCGCTTCGACGTCGAACGCTTCCAGCAACGACAGCAGGAGCAGAGTCTTGGCCTTGCAATCGCCCGTCCGTGTCCGGACCGTCTCCGCCGTGGACAGCGGGACGTAGCCTCCCTCCCCCAGCGTCAAGGCGAAATAGCGGATTTCCTCCTGGACAAAACGCAGCGCCGCTACGATCCGGTCCTTCGGCTCAGGATTCGCTACTCGGATCTGCTCGGCGAGATCGACGACCTGCGCTTCCGGCTCAACTTCATAGAGCGGCCGGCTCCACGCGGCGATCTCGGCCCAGTCACCGTAGCTCGATGCGGTCAGGAAGGGTACAACCGGCTCCCAAGGCGGGGCGTAGCTTTCGGGATTCGCCGCCGGCGAGGCCTGGGCAGGCAACGCGTAGACGATGGAACCGCGGCTGCTGCGGTCCTCGTCGAGCTCCGCGCCCTCCCCGCGCAAAGCAACGGTCGAGCCTTGCGGCCAGCGGGTTCTGAGCGCGAGGCGTTCGATGTCGGCGCCGAGCGCGAGCGGGAAGACCCTGGCGTCTCGGCCGCTGAAGGCGGGCGGTACGCCGCTCGTGGAAAAAGCAATGTCGACGATGTCGCCCACGCGGATATCGTTAAGACGCAGGTTCGCCGTCAGGAGCCCGGTGACCGTCTGCAATTCGAGCAGTTCCTCGCGCCGGAGCACGTCGTAGCTCGCGGACGCGTGGCGGTCTTCGACGACGCCGTCACGGCTCACGCGGACGTGGTGGAAGTCGAGCGTCTGGTAGGCCGGGTTGAACGGCACCATGAGCTGCGACACCTGGGACAGGCCGACCACCGACGTCGCCTGGGCGGCGGTGCGGGTGTACAAGGCTGGCGCGTCGAGCGTCGCATCGTGTTGCTGGTCGAGCAACAGGTAACGGACGCCTTGCACGGGTTCGAACTGGTAGCTCGACGGATCGGGGAGCTGGTGCTCCACTACCCAGCCCGGCGTTGGAACAAGCGTCAGCCCTGAGCCACCGGCATCGCCGAGCCGCGGAACCGTGGGACCGCCACCTTGGGCGAACGCCGCCACTGCCAGCGCAGCTGCGCCCAGCGCAGACGCGAGTGCGGTCCCTCTCGACGCCGCCTGCCCCATGTCACCCCACATCCACCGTTCCGATGCTAGCAGAAGTTGGGCGAGATCCATCCGAGACCGTTCGGCGCACGACGCGCCTAGGTACACTGTGGTCCGGCCAGCCTAAGATTGCGCGATGCGCTGGACCTGCCTGGTTGTGGGAACGGTTGCGGCGGTGCTGGCTACGGCCGGCCAGGCGGCACCGCGCGATCTCATCGATGCCGAGCTTCGGGCGCATGAGGGGCTGACGGGTTCGCTGGTCCTCGAGCGTGGCGAGCACGCGCTGCTCGCGCGAGCCTGGCTCGTCGACAATGCGCGGCGCAGCATCGAGGTGCAGTACTTCATCTGGAGCACGGACAACATCGGGATCCTCGCGTCCGAGGCTCTGCTGCGCGCCGCGCAACGCGGTGTCGTCGTGCGCGTGCTCGTCGACGATCTGCTCGTCGACGCGCCCGACGAGACACTGCTGGCGCTCGCGCAGCATGCGAATGTCGACATCCGCATCTACAATCCCGTGCACTCCGTGGGCGTGCCGTGGTATCGGCGACTGTGGAACCTCATCACCGACTTTCGCGGCGCCAATCAACGCATGCACGACAAGACGCTCATCGTCGACAGCGAGCTCGCGATCACGGGCGGGCGCAACATGGCCGACGAATATTTCGACTACGACCAGTCGTACAACTTCCGCGATCGCGACGCGCTCGTGATCGGCGCCGTCGTGCCCGCGATGCGCGCGAGCTTCGAGCGGTTCTGGGCGAGCCCGCTGGCCGTGCCCGTCGAGCAAGCCCTCGAGCGGGGCGGCGACACCGAATCGCGCAGCAGCGAAGCCGACGCGCAGCGCGTCTACGGCGAGCTCGCCGCGTACGCGGCCGCTCCGGCGAACTTTGCTCCCGAGGTCCGCGCGGCCATCGGCGCCATTCCCGACGACTTCGCCGCGCTCGCGGCCGGGCTCGCCTGGGGGCGCGTCGACTTCATCAACGACGAGCCCGGCAAGAACGAAGGTATGGAGGGGCTCGCCGGTGGCGGCTTGAGCACGGCTGCGTTGGCCGCACTGCTCGCGTCCGCGGAGCGCGAGGTGTTGATCCAGTCGCCGTACCTCGTGCTCTCCGAGCCCGCGTTCGCGCTCGTTCGCGAGCTGCGCGCGCGCGGCGTGCAGATTCGCATCAGCACGAATTCTCTCGCGTCCACAGACAACTTGCAGGCCTTCAGCGGCTACATCGATCTGCGCGAGGAGCTGCTCGAGGCTGGCATCGAAGTGTTCGAATACAAGCCGGATCCAGCGGTGCAAGCGGAGATCATGGCCCGCTATGCCGTCGCCCCCCGCGCGACAGCGCCGGTGTTCGCGGTGCATGCCAAGACTCTCGTCGTCGACCGGCGCGTCGTCTACGTCGGCACTTACAACCTCGATCCGCGCTCCGAGAATCTCAACACCGAGGTCGGCGTCGTGATCCACGACGCCGCTCAGGCCGCGGCCGTGGCAGCCGCGATCGATATCGACACGCTGCCTGCCAATAGCTGGAGCGCGGCCGAGGAAGCCGACCGGTTCGCACCGTTCAGTAAGCGCGCTCGCGTTTGGCTGTGGTCATGGCTGCCGCTCGACCCGTTGCTGTAGCCGCAAGCAATCGCCAAGCGGTCCGGCGCCTGCGTACACTGTCGCCCCGATGGCCGCGTCACCGCCCGTTGCACCCGCGCTGAGCCGCACGCTGCGCTCGCGGCACGTCGCGCTGATCTCGATCGGCGGCATCATCGGCGCGGGTCTGTTCGTCGGCAGCAGCGCCAACATCGCGACGGTCGGGCCGGCCGTGCTCGTGAGCTATGCAGTCGCGGGCGCGCTCATGTTCCTCGTGATGCGCATGCTCGCGGAGATGTCGGCCGCCGACGGCCAAGCCGGGTCGTTCGCCGACCATGCGCGCGCGGGCCTAGGCGAATGGGCGGGGTTCGTCTGCGGCTGGTTGTACTGGTACTTCTGGGTCGTCGTGGTCGGCATCGAGGCGATTGCGGGCGCCGTCATTCTACAAATCTGGATCGCGCTGCCCGTCTGGCAGATCGGGCTCGTGCTCATGGTGCTGCTCACGGCCACGAACCTGCTCTCGACGCGCTCGTACGGCGAGTTCGAATTCTGGTTCGCCTCGATCAAGGTTGCCGCCATCGTCGCGTTCATCGTCGTCGCGGGCGGTTACGCCCTGGGGCTCACCTCGCCGACGGGTCACACACTCGCGAACCTCGTCGCGCACGGGGGGTTCGCGCCGTTCGGCGCGGCGGCCGTGCTCGCGGGCGTCACGGGCATCGTGTTCTCGATGACGGGCGCCGAGATCGCGACGGTCGTGGCGGCTGAATCCTCGGAACCGTCGCGCGCGATCGCCAACATGACGACGTCGCTGATCCTGCGCATCCTGCTGTTCTACGTCGGCTCGGTGCTCTGCATCCTCGCCGTCGTGCCCTGGCCCGAGATCGTGCCCGGATCCTCGCCGTTCGTTGCGGCGCTCGATCGCATGGACGTGCCGTTCGCTGCCACGATCATGAACGTCATAGTGCTCGTGGCCGTGCTGTCGTGCCTGAACTCGGGGCTCTACGTGACGTCGCGCATGCTGTTCGGGCTCGCGGCGCACGGCGACGCGCCGCGCGCTCTAGTCGCACTCGACTCGCGCGGCGTGCCGACGCGAGCCATCCTCATCGGCACGGCGTTCGGCTACCTTGCCGTGCTCGCGTCGGTCGTGTCGCCGCAGCGCCTGTTCACTTTCCTCGTCAACGCCTCGGGCGCGATCATGCTCGTGATCTACTTGCTCGTCGCCCTCGCGCAGATAAAGCGGCGACGCGTATACGAGCGCGATGGCGAGCGCCTCGCGATTCGGATGTGGCTCTTCCCTTGGCTCAGCTACGCGACGGCAATCGGCATCGCGCTCGTGCTGCTGTCGATGTTGTTCCGCGCTGCGGAGCGCGCTCAGCTCGCGGCGAGCGCTTTGTCGGTCGGCGTCGTGCTCGCGGCGTTCTGGTGGCAGCGGCGCCGGAGCCGCTGACTCACTTCGGGCGATAGGCCGTGCGAGCGGTCTCGCCGTATGGCGCTGGCTGCACGGTCGCGCGGATCGTAGCCTGGTTGTGGCGCTCGACGGTGGGCTTCTTCGTGCCGCCGCCGTCCTCGCCCCACACGACGGCCACCTTCGTGCCGGGCTTCGCGTGCTTCACGTCGACGACGGCGAGCGAGAGCATGGAGCGCTCGTTGAAGCTGTAGCCGGTGTACATCGAGAAGCCGATGGGCTTGCCGCCCTTGACGACCTTGTCGAACGACAGCGTGGCGTAGTTCGCGAGCGGCAGATCGATGTACTTCGAGAATTTACCGGCGTGGAACAGGCGGCTGAACACCTTGTCGACGTCGTCGCCGTTCCAGACGAGCGTGACCTTCTGGCGCTTCGGTTTCTTCGCGATCTTCTCGAGCGCCGCGCGGCCCACGAAATCGTGGTCGAAGCGCACGAAGCCGCCGTAGCCCAAGTCGTACGGCGTCAGGTAGTAGCTCTCGATGTTCTTCGCGACGAAGCTGCCGCCGAGCGACGCAGTGGCCTCGTAGCTCGTGCCTTTGAGCCACTCGCGGTAGGGTTTCGTCCGCTCGCCCGTATAGACCGCCGGCAGCGGCGACGGAATCCAGCCCGACTCGAGCGTGCTCGTAGGATAGGTGCGCGCGCCGACCTTGCGAATGCCGAACTCGCGGCCCGCTTCGACAATCGCGTCGCGGACTCTGTCGCCGTCGGCGCGCGGTCCGAAGATCTCCCAGCCGGGCTGCCCCACCATGCCGTGGCGCAGCGCGCGGACCTTGCAGCCCGCAATGTCGAACGTGTCCATGTGGAAGAATTTGATGTCGGGCACGGGCTTGCCCGTGACCTTCTCCATGACCTTCTTCGCGTTCGGTCCCTGCACCTGATAGCGATACACGCGGCGCGTGCCCGTGTTGACGAACGAACGCTCGTCGCGCTCGGCTCTCGCGTTGTAGCCGCCCGTCTCGACGTTGTACTGCACCCAGTTCAACGCGGGCGGGCGGCCGACGAGCACGAAACTGTTCGGCGCGAGGTGAAACAGGATCGCATCGCCGATCACGTAGCCGTCGTGGTTGCAGGCGACGAATTGCTTGGCCGTATCGACACGGAAGTTGTTGAACGTGTTGATGCCGAGCGCCGAGAAGACCTTGAGCGCGTCGGGGCCTTCGACGTAGAGGTCCGTCATGTGATGCGATTGGTCGAACAGCGCGCAGGTCTCGCGCCAGGACCGCTGCTCGTCACGCCAGTTCGTGAACTCGCTCGGCACGACGGGGAACGCGTAGGGCCCGATCTGCGAGTTGCGCAGCATCTCGACTGGATTCTTGGCGGCCTTAAGCGCTTCTTCTAGATTTTGGTGGCTCATAAACCCCGGCACCCTAAACGAACAATCCTCTCACGGCTAGCTGCTCAGCCGCCCTTCGTGCGCCAGCTCGCGGCGTAGCTCTCGCGTGCTTCGCGTGCGTACGGCGTCGGTGACACGCGGACGCGGATCTCCGCCTGTCGGTGCGGCTCGGTCGAGGTCTTGCCCGTTGTTTGTGGCTCGCCCCAGACGAGCGTGAGCTGATCGCCTATTTGCACGTCGTCGTTGACGACGGCGAGCGACAGCATGCAGCGCTCGTTGAACGAGTAGCCGTTGAACATCGAGATGCCCGCGGGTTTATTGCCGCTGAGCAACACGTCGGCATTGGTCGACGCGTAGTTCGGCTGGGGGAAGTCGATCCACTTGTAGGGCACGCCCTCTTCGAACGAGGAGGCCACGACCTTCAGGAGATCGTCGCGGTTCCATTCGAGCGTGACCTTCTTGCGGTTGTTCGCGTCCTTGAGCTTGGTCAGCGCATCCTTGCCGATGAAGTCCGTCTTCCAGCCGATGTAGAAGCCATACCCAAGCTCGAACGGGTTGACGTAGTACTCCTCGATATCGTCGGTCGCGAGGCTGCCGCCGATCGAGCCGATGGCCTCGTAGCTGTCGGCGCCGAGCCAATCGCGGTATTCCTGGAGCATGCCGCCGCCCGTGTAGATCGCGGGCAACGGCGACGGGATCCACCCCGACTCGAGCGTGTTCGTCGAGTACGCGCGGGTGCCGACGAGATGGAGGTCGACGCCGACTTCGCGCGCGGCCTCGAGGATCGTCGATTGGATGTAGTGCTTGTCGGCGTACGGGCCCCAGACCTCGAGCCCGGGCGCGCCCGCCATGCCGTGCCGCAGCGCCTGCACGCGCCGCGAGCCGATCTTGATCCAGTCGACGTGGAAGAACTTGACGTCGGGGACGGGGCCGCCGTTGATCTTGTCGAAGATCTTGTTCGCCTCGGGTCCCTGGATCTGGAAGCGGTAGTGCGTGCGGTAGATCGCGCGGCCATCGGGCCGGCTATCGGAGCGCGGGTCGTGCGTCAGGCGCACGTTCCACTTAGCCGTAGCCTGCTGAAACTTGACCCAGTTGGCCGTCGGGGCTCGCCCGACGAGCACGAACTTATCCTCGCGCTCGCGGAAGATGATCATGTCGCCGATGACGTGCCCTGCAGGCGTCACGGGCACGAAGTGCTTGGCGCGGTTCAGGTCGAAGTTGGCGAAGCTGTTGATGGCGACGTGCTCGAGGAACGCAGCCGCGTCGGGACCCTCGACGATGAGCTCGTCCATGTGGTGCGTCTGGTCGAACAGCACGGCGGACTTTCGCCACGCGACTTGCTCGTTGCGCCAGTTCGAGAACTCGGCTGCGACGACGGGGTAGACGTACATGCCGATCTTCGAGTTGCGCAGCAACTTGACGGCATTGCCATGCGCCTTCAACACGGCGCTGAGATTATGTGCGGCCATTGTTTCCTCGTTTGATCAAAAAAGGCGAGCGTCGTTTGTCGACGGCTCGCCCTCGATATTTTCGAACGGGGCGAACGCCCCGCCGACGTTACGTACCCGAGCGCCAGCCGGCCGCGTAAGTCTCGCGGACGAACTTGGAGTAGGGAACGGCGCTCACGGTCGCGCGTATGTTGATCTGCTTGTGCCGCTCGACCGTGACTTTCTTC
>DATFFV010000299.1:0-2578 GCA_035249885.1 Gammaproteobacteria bacterium
CATAAGCATATTGCTCGGGCGGCGCGGGAGCCCCGCGTTGCCTAAGGTGACCTACATCCAGCCTAATGGCACGGCCCGCGTCGTCCAAGCCCCGGCCGGCATCACCGCCATGGAAGCGGCCGTCGACAACGATGTCGCGGGGATCGTAGCCGAATGCGGGGGGGCCTGCTCGTGCGCCACGTGTCACGTTTACGTGGACCCGGGCTGGGCCGACAGGCTGCCTCCGCCGAGCGCGCAAGAGGACGGCATGCTGGGATGCGTCCTCGATCGCCGCCCGACGAGCCGCTTGAGCTGCCAGATCGTGCTCGCGCCCGAGCTCGACGGCCTCGTCGTCGAGGTGGCCAAGGAGCAGATCTAGCGGCTACGCTTCGTTCTGTAGGAGAATTCCGGCCCGTCGAACCGCCGCAATTTGTTGGAGCGCGCATGACCTTCGTCGTTACCGAAGCCTGTATCAAGTGCAAGTACACGGACTGCGTCGAGGTATGCCCCGTCGATTGCTTCCACGAAGGCCCGAACATGCTCGTCATCGACCCCGAGGAGTGCATCGATTGCACGCTCTGCGAGCCCGAGTGCCCCGTCGAGGCGATCTGCTCCGAGGACGACGTGCCCGCGGGCCAGGAACAGTTCCTCGGGCTCAACGCCGAGCTCGCCAAGGGCTGGCCCGTGATCACGAAGGCTAAGGCTGCCCCGCCCGACGCGGACGATTGGAAAGACGTCAAGGACAAGGCCAAGCTGCTCGAGCGTTAGCTTCAGGCCTGGTTCTTGAGCGGCAGCAGGTTGATCAGGAACTCGATCGCGCGCTGCAAGAAGCCTTTGGCCGGCTGCCGTCGGACCACTTGGTCGCCCGTCGACCAGGTGAGCCAACCCTCCTCGTCCATCGTGACTCGCCAGGCGTTCTCGGGGGCGATGTCGCGCTCGATGAGGGCCGCGACTCGCGCGGTAAACTCGACGCCCTCGCCCACGACGCCGATCTCGGTGTTGAGCTCCATCGAGCGCGGATCGACGTTCGGCGAGCCGACAAACGCGCGCGCGCGATCCACGACGACGGCCTTGGTGTGCAGGCCGAGGTTCGCGGCCGCGGCGGGCGGCGTCACGTAATACTCGATCGCCGCGGCATCGGCGCGTAGCTCGTAAAGCTCGACGCCGGCTGCGAGCACGTCGCGGCGCCAGCGCCGGTAGCCCGTGTGAGCGACGACGTGATTGTTCGTCGCGAGTGAATTGGTCACGACGACGACGCGCACGCCCTGGTCGACGAGCTCCCGCAACAGCTCGCGAAAGTCCTCGTCGGGAATGAAATACGGCGAGCTGATGAGCAACTCGGAGCGTGCGCTCGCGACCAGCTCCTTGTAGCGCGCATAGAGCCGCGGCCGCTGCTCGTCGAGTATGTCGGGCGACTCCCAGAGCACTTCGCCGCGCGCCGGCGCGAACGTCGCGACGAGCTCCTCGAGGTAGCTCGACCAATCGGTCGGCTCGAGTGTGAACGGGCGCAATACTTCCGCCCTCCAGGCAATGCTCGCGCGGAGCTCGTCGCGCGTCGTCTCGATGGGCTGGTGCGGCCGCTCGTCGCGAGCGAACATCGCCACGGGGAACGAGTACTTGCTGTTCCAAAAGTCGTCGAACGTCTCGATCACCGTTCTCGTGAGCGGCCCCGCGACCATGACGTCGAGATCGTTCTGCACGAACGTCGCGAACGTGCCGAAGTAGCGATCGCCGATGTTGCGGCCGCCGAGCACGGCAAAACGGCCGTCGGCGATGAACGTCTTGTTATGCATGCGACGGTTGAGTAATGCCGCGCGCGCGAGGAACTCCGTGGCCGTTCCGAACCGCGAGCCGCGCAGCGTCCACGGATTGAAAACGCGCACCGCGATCAAAGGATGCGCATCGAGCTTGAGCACGTCGCCGCCGGTCCCGGCCACACCGAAGTCATCCATGAGCACTCGGACCCGGACACCTCGATCCGCGGCGCGCAGAATGCGGTCCGAGAGCAGGTGGCCGGTCGCGTCGCTCTGCCAGATGAAATACTGCACATCGAGCGACGTGGCGGCCTCGTCGGTCAGTGCCAGCCGCGCCGTCAATGCGAGCTGATTGCGGTCGAGCAGCCAATGCGCGGACTCACCCGGAGGAAGCATCGCCTCGATGCGGCCTGCGAAGTCCGCGAGCGACCCGTAGCTCGCTGCGGGCAGGGCGTGCTCGCGCACGACGTCCGTGCGCAAAGGTAGAGAGCGGCAGCCGGCAGCAGCTGCACCGGCGCAGACGATGAGGACTGCGGCGGCGCGAATCACCGCGCGACTGCGTGGCATCGGCTCGTTGCGGTTTTGCTCATCCACCCCACCCGTTGTCTATACTACCGCTGCGCAGCCGGGCGCGCGTAGCCATCGCGATCGCTCGACCGGTCCTGGCGCCGAACAACGACGAACACCCTAAGTCCCTGAGGAGAACTTTCGATGAGCGGCAAGCGAGATCTATTTATCGGCGGTCAATGGGTGGCCGCGAAGAACAACGCCAAGTTTCCGGTCTTGAACCCCTCGACGGGCGAAGTCTGGGCGGAGGTCGCGGATGCCGGCCGCAGCGATGCGGC
>DATFFV010000300.1:0-7950 GCA_035249885.1 Gammaproteobacteria bacterium
CCCGACCCCGATGCCGAGCGCGCGCGGGCGCACCCGCTGCTCGGCGGCGAGCTGCCGTCGCCGATTCGCCCGCCGAGCGGGTGCCGGTTCCGCACGCGCTGCCCGTACGTCGTTGACCGCTGCGCGACCGAAGTGCCGGCACTACGTACTTTCCGAGGGGCGCTCGTGGCGTGCCATCGCGCCGAGGATTTGGCTAAGATGCGCGCCTGAGAAGGGAATCTCGTCAGGAGCTTTGAGCCCGTGTTTCGATCGCCCGCCATCGTCGCCGCCCTCGTTTTCTGCGCCCTCGTCGCTAGCGGCGCTCGGGGCCAGCAGGCCGCGCCACCGGCACCGCTGCTTCCCATTGCGCTGCAAGGGGATGCGGAACGCGGCGCCGTTCTCGCGCAGACTTGCGCCGGCTGTCACGGTGTGCCGGGGTCGTTCAACGCCAACCCGATCTATCACGTGCCGAAGCTCGGCGGCCAAAACGCCGACTACATCGAGGTCGCGCTCCAGAGTTACCGCCGCGGCACGCGCGGTCACGAGACGATGCAGGCGCAGGCGGCGTCGCTCTCGGATCAAGACATCGCCGACGTGGCGGCCTATTTGGCGGGCATCGCCGGCGAGGCCGAGAGCGGCCGTTCCACGGCCTCGGCCGCCGAGATCGAGGCCGGCCGCGCGAAGGCCGCGACCTGCGTCGCGTGCCACGGGCCCGAAGGCATCGCCGCGGCGCCGCAGTGGCCGAACCTCGCGGGGCAGCACGCGTCGTATCTCACGGTCGCGCTCGAGCAGTACAAGGACGGCAGCCGCGTAGACCTCGTCATGAATCCGCTCATGCTGCCGCTCGACGACGTGGCGATCGAAGAGCTCGCCGCGTTCTTTGCGGCGCAACCGCATCTCCACAACACGGCCGCCCAGTAACGGGGATTTCTCGCCGCGCCCGTCGTACGGCCCTCTCGAGACACGCCGGAAGTGCGTCCCTGCGGCTCGTCAGCGCACCTCCCTGTGCGCTGACGGTCTCGAGAGGGCCGTACGACGGGCACGGCGAGAAATCGAGCAGCCCGGAGCCAGGGCATACTCTTTCTATGTCCGCCGCCGACGACGAAGAATCCTTGGCTCCGAGCCAGATTGCGGACCGGCTTGCGGCCGCGGGTGTTGCCGTGGACGAGCGGGTGGCGGCGGGCGTCGCCAAGTTCGTCGCGCTGCTCTTGCGGTGGAACGAGGTGTACAACTTGACGGGGCCGCGGGGCGCGGGCGAGCTGCTCGATAGGCACCTCGTCGAGAGTTTTGCGCTGCGGCCGTTGCTGCGCGGCGAGCGCATCGCGGACGTGGGCACGGGCGCGGGGCTTCCCGGCGTGCCGCTCGCGATCGCCGAGCCCGGCCGCCGCTTCACGCTCATCGAGAGCCGCGCGAAGCGCGTGCGGTTCCTGCGGCACGCAGTCGCGGAGCTCAAGCTCGGCAACGCCGAGGTCGCGCACGGCCGCGCCGAGCACTTACGCGTCGAAGCCCCGTTTGCTACCGTGCTTGCGCGCGCCGTGGCACCGCCGGCCGAGCTGCTCGCGATCTGCCGCCCGCTCACGGCGCCCGGTAGCATCCTGTTATTGTTGACGGCGACGCACTTGCAGGAGGCATTTCGCGGGCTCGCGGCGGACTTCGTGCTGCGGCCGTTGCCCGACGAAGGGCCGAAGCTCAAGAGCAGGGTCGTGCTGCTGGAGCGCGTCGAGGCCTAGCGCAGCGAAGATGAGGACGAGCGCATGGGCACCGTGATCTGCGTGACGAACCAGAAGGGCGGGGTCGGCAAGACCACGACCTGCGTCAATCTCGCGGCCTCGCTGGCGGCCACACAGCGGCGCGTGCTGCTCGTCGATCTCGACCCGCAGTCCAACGCGACGATGGGCTGTGGCATCGACAAGAACGCGCTCGAAAAGACGATCTGCGACGTGCTGCTCGACGAGGTGCCGATGGCCGACGTGCTCGTGACGCCGGCCGAAGGCGGCTTCACGGTCGTGCCGAGCAATCAGGAGCTCACGTCGGCGGAAATCGAGCTCATCCAGAAGCCCGATCGCGAGTTCCGGTTGCGCAAGGCGTTGGCACCGCTCGTCGGCAACTACGACTACGTGCTCATCGACTGCCCGCCCGCGCTCAACATGCTCACCGTCAACGCGCTCACGGCGACCGACTACGTGCTCATCCCGATGCAGTGCGAGTACTTCGCGCTCGAAGGTTTGAGCGCGCTCATCGCGACGATCGAGCGTATTCGCGGCACGGCGAACCCGAAGCTCGAGATCCACGGCCTCTTGCGCACGATGTTCGACCCCCGGAACAACCTGGCCAACGAGGTCTCGGCCCAGCTCTTCGCCCACTTCGGCGAGCGCGTCTACAACACCGTGATCCCGCGCAACGTGCGGCTCGCCGAGGCGCCGAGCTTCGGTCGCCCCGTGCTGTTCCACGACAAGTTCTCGCGCGGCGCGCTGGCCTACCTCGCGCTCGCGGGCGAGGTGAACCGCCGCTCGGGCGCACCGCTGCCGCGCCGGCCCGAGACTTGAGGCGCTGTTACAATCCGCTCGAGCGACCTGTGAGCGCCAGCCCATGAACAAACGCAAGAGCTTGGGACGCGGCCTCGATGCCCTGTTGAGCAGCGTTCGGCCTGTCCCGGCGCCGGTCCAAGGCTCGCCGGACCCGGCTCCGCGGCCGCCCGATTCCGCGATGCGCGAGCTGCCCGTCGACCTGTTGCGCCGTGGCAAGTACCAGCCGCGAGTGGACATGCGCGAGGAGTCGCTCGCGGAGCTTGCCGAGTCGATCAAGGCGCAAGGCGTGGTGCAGCCGATCGTCGTGCGGCCGCTGGCCAACGGCATGGGCGGCGAGACCGAGTACGAGATCGTGGCCGGCGAACGCCGCTGGCGCGCGGCGCAGCTCGCGGGCCTTGCGACGATCCCGGCCGTCGTGCGCGACATCCCCGACGAGGGGGCCGTCGCGATCGCGCTCATCGAGAACATCCAGCGCGAGAACCTGAACCCCATCGAGGAGGCCGCGTCGCTGCACCGCCTCGTCGAGGAGTTCGGGCTCACGCACGAGCAGGTGGCCGAGGCCGTGGGGCGCTCGCGCTCTGCCGTGACCAATCTCTTGCGGCTACTCGAGCTGCCGCGCACCGTGCGCGAGCTGCTCGAGCACCGGCAGCTCGACATGGGCCATGCCCGGGCGCTGCTGGGCCTCGCGTCGCCCGAGCTCCAGGCCGAGGTGGCCGAACGCGCGGAGAAGCAGGGGTGGAGCGTTCGGGAGACCGAAAGTGCCGTGCGCCGGCTCGCCGAGCCCGCCAGCGGCAAGAAACGCAAGCGCGGGCCGAGCGGCGCGACCGATCCCAACGTGCGCAGGCTCGAGTCCGATCTCGCCGAGACGCTCGGCGCCGCGGTGTCGATCGAGCATGGCGCAAAAGGGGGCCGCGTCGTGATCCGCTACCACGGGCTCGACGAGCTCGAAGGCATCCTGGCTCACATCAAGTGACCATAAGCGGCCGCGAGCCCGCGCGGCCGTTGAATTAGCACCGGGCGCCCGCTTAGAATGCCCGCGGCCGAAAGGGAGCCACGCCTCGTCGTGGCATACATGCCGACCCTTCCAAGCCCTTCCGCAAGCCCGGCATCGTAAGAGGCGCCGTTGTGGTGATTGACGTGAAGCACGTCGTGCCTTTGACGCTGCTCGCGCAAGCCTCGGTGAGCTTCGTCGTGGCTGCGGCGGCGTGGGCCTGGTGGGGCGAGGTCGCGGCGGTGTCGGCCTTGCTCGGCGGAGCGGCGGTGGTGATCCCGAACGGGTTCTTGGCCGCGCGGTTGCTACAGCCGAGCCGCGACGAGAGCGCCGAGGCGATGATGCGTGCCGCCTGGTTCGGACAGATCGGCAAGTGGTTGCTCACGGTGTTGTTGTTTGGCGTGATCTTTGGATTCGTGCGGCCGATTCAGCCGCTGGCCGTGTTTGCGGGCTTGATCGCGGCACAGCTCGTGGTGTTCGGCGCCCTGCTGCTCGGCGGCGGGGTCGGCGCACAAGAAGCGATGACGAAGAGCTGAGGAATGGAAGAAGAACATACCGTCGGGCACTACGAGACTGCCGGCGAGTACATCCAGCATCACCTCCAGAACTTGCAGGTTTGCCGCGTCGACGGCGAATGGGTCTGGAACGAGTGCGCCGGCAATTTCTGGTCGCTCAACGTCGACTCCATGGCCTTCTCGCTGATCCTCGGTCTCGTGTTCATCGTGGTGTTCCGCCGTGTGGCCAAGAACATCACGACGGGCCGCCCCGGCAAGCTTCAAACCGCCGTGGAGCTCGTGATCGGCTTCGTCGACACCTCGGTTCGCGACGCGTTCCACGGCCACAACAAGCTCATCGCGCCGCTCGCGCTCACGATCTTCATGTGGGTTTTCCTCATGAACCTCATGGATCTGATCCCGGTCGATCTTTTGCCGCTCGCGGGGCAGTACGCGCACGTGCCGTACCTCAAGGTCGTGCCGACGACCGACGTCAACATCACGTTCGCCATGTCGATCTCGGTGTTCCTGCTCACGATTTTCTACTCGCTCAAGGTCAAGGGCCCGCTAAAGTTCGGCGCAGAGTTCGCGATGCACCCGCTGCCGCCGCCGACGCGCGGCTGGGGCTTGCTCGCGGCGCCCATCATCATCGCGTTCAACCTCGTGCTCGAGGTGGTGTCGTTCTTCGCGAAACCGCTGTCGCTGTCGCTGCGACTGTTCGGCAACATGTATGCGGGCGAGCTCATCTTCATCTTGATCGCGCTGCTCGGCTGGTATCAGTTGCCTCTGCACTTCGGCTGGGCCGTGTTCCACATCCTTGTGATCACGCTGCAAGCCTTCATTTTCATGATGCTGACGATCGTGTACTTGAGCCAAGCGCACGATACGGGTGAGTCGCACTGACGCATCCGCTGGAATCTTTTTTGACATGAACTTTCTGGACTGGAGATTCTGATGGAATTCGTGACTGGGATGACGTTGCTCGCTGTCGGGCTCTTGATTGGCCTCGGCGGACTGGGCGTGGGTATCGGCATGGGTCTGCTCGGCGGCCGCTTCCTCGAAGGCGCGGCCCGTCAGCCGGAGCTGGCGCCCATGCTGCGAACGCAAATGTTCCTCGTCGTCGCGTTGCTCGACGCGATCGCGATCATCGGCGTGGGTATCGCGCTGTTCTTCGCGTTCGTAAGCCCGGGCGTCGGCTGACGGAACTGCCGCGTTCGAACGCGTCGGCCGGCGCCGCGTGCGCCGGCCCGACGGCTGATTCCGCGGGAACATAGGAGAGCTTGCGTGGATTTCAACGCAACGTTGTTCGGCCAAATGATCGCGATGCTCGTGTTCGTTTGGGTCTGCATGAAGTACATCTGGCCGGTCATCATCAACGCGATCGAGGCCAGACAAACCGAGATCGCGGACGGCTTGGCGGCCGCGGAGCGCGGCCGGAGCTCGATGACGACGGCCAAGGTCGAGGCCGACAAGATCTTGGCCGCCGCTCGCGACCAAGCGCGCGCCATCGTCGAGCAGGCCAACATGCGCGCGACGGGCATCGTCGAGCAGGGGAAGGCCGACGGCGAAGCCGCGCGCAAAGCCCAAGTCGAAGCGGCGCGCGCCGAGATCGGCGTCGAGACCAATCGCGCCCGCGAGGAGCTGCGCGGGCAGGTAGCGCGTATCGCCGTGGCCGGCGCCGAGAAAGTGCTCGGCCGCGAGATCGACGCGAACGCGCACCGCGACTTGCTCGGCAAGCTCGCGAGCGAGCTCTAGCGATGGCCGACACGAGCACGATCGCCCGGCCCTACGCGAAAGCTTTGTTCGACCTCGCGAGCGGCGAGCGCAAGCTGCCCGCGTGGTCGGAAGCGCTGCGCGCTGCGGCCACGGTCGCGGCCGACGCGGGCGCCAAGCGCGCTCTCTCGAATCCGGCGTTCGACGACGGGGCGCGCGCCGCGCTCGTCGGCTCTATCGCAAGCGCGATCAAAGGCGGCGAGCTGCTCGCGACGCCCGAGGGCAAGAACCTGCTGCGGATCCTCGCCGAGAACGATCGGCTCACGGTGCTGCCCCAGATCGCGGCACAATTCGACCTGCTCAAGGCCGAGGCCGAGAACACGGTCAACGTCACGGTGACGTCGGCGACACCCGTCGATAAGGCGCTCGCCGACCAGATCAAAAAGTCGCTCGAGCAGAAGCTCAAGCGCACGGTGGAGCTCACGCTCAACGTCGACGCGTCGCTCATCGGCGGCGCCGTCATTCAAGCGGACGACATGGTAATCGACGGCTCGGTGCGCACGCGCTTGCAGCGGCTCACTGAAGCGCTCGTCGGATAACTAAGGACGACACATGGCTATCAAAGCTTCCGAGATCAGCGAGCTCATTCGGCAACGCATTCAAAACTTCGAAGCGAAGGCCGAAGCGCGCGACGTCGGCACGATCATCGCGTTGACCGACGGCATCTGCCGCATTCACGGTTTGAACGACGTGCAGTACGGCGAGATGATCGAGTTCCCCGGCAACACCTACGGCTTGGCGCTCAACCTCGAGCAAGACTCCGTCGGCGCCGTAGTGCTCGGCGACTACAAGCACATCTCGGAAGGCGACAAGGTCAAGACCACGGGCCGCATTCTCGAGGTGCCCGTGGGGCCCGGGCTGCTGGGCCGCGTCGTGAACTCCCTGGGGCTGCCGATCGACGGCAAAGGCCCGATCACGGCGAAGCTTTCGTCGCCTATCGAGAAGGTGGCGCCCGGCGTCATCGACCGCCAGTCTGTGAGCCAGCCCGTGCAGACGGGACTCAAATCGATCGACTCGATGGTGCCCATCGGCCGCGGTCAGCGCGAGCTCATCATCGGCGACCGCCAGACGGGCAAGACGGCCGTTGCGATCGACGCGATCATCAATCAGATCGGCGGCGATCTGAAGTGCATCTACGTCGCGATCGGCCAGAAGGCTTCGACCGTCAGCAACGTCGTGCGCAAGCTCGAAGAGACGGGCGCGATGGCGCATACGATCGTCGTCGCCGCCACGGCCGCCGAGTCCGCGGCGATGCAGTACATCGCGCCGTACTCCGGCTGCGCCATGGGCGAGTATTTCCGCGATAACGGCCAGGACGCGCTCATTATTTATGACGACCTCACGAAACAGGCCTGGGCGTATCGCCAAGTGTCGTTGCTGCTGCGCCGCCCGCCGGGCCGCGAGGCGTACCCCGGCGACGTGTTCTATCTCCACTCGCGCTTGCTCGAGCGCGCCGCGCGCGTCAACGCCGCGTACGTCGAGAAGATCACGAACGGTCGCGTCAAAGGCAAGACGGGCTCGCTGACGGCGCTGCCCGTCATCGAGACGCAAGCCGGCGACGTGTCGGCGTTCGTGCCGACGAACGTCATCTCGATCACGGACGGCCAGATCTATCTCGAGACGGACCTGTTCAACGCCGGTATTCGGCCCGCCATCAACGCCGGCCTCTCGGTGTCGCGCGTCGGCGGCTCCGCGCAGACGAAGATCATCCGCAAGCTCGGCGGCGGCGTGCGCCTGGCGCTCGCTCAGTACCGCGAGCTCGCCGCGTTCGCGCAATTCGCCTCGGACTTGGACGCCGCGACGCGCAAGCAGCTCGAGCGCGGCCGCCGCGTCACGGAGCTCATGAAGCAGAAGCAGTATCAGCCGCTGTCGGTCGCCGAGATGGCGCTGTCGCTCTACGCCGTCAACGAGGGTTTCGTCGACGAGGTGCCGGCGAACAAGGTCGTCGACTTCGAAGCGGCGCTGCACGCGTTCGCGCGCGGCAACTACAAGGCCGTGCTCGACGGCATCAACGCGAAACCCGAGTACAACGATGCCAATGTCGCGGACATGAAGAAAATCCTCGAGGCGTTCAAGAAGACCGGCACTTACTAAGGAATTGGCGATGACCTCAAGGGGCGCGAAGACGCACACCAGTATTGCCGAGACCGTCGGCGCACAGGGATGTGCGCCGACGAGCCGCAGG
>DATFFV010000301.1:0-15434 GCA_035249885.1 Gammaproteobacteria bacterium
GCGGGCTGGCCGACGCGACGGCGCGAGCAGTGGCGCTACACCGACCTCGAGCCGCTCGCGGCGGCAGAGCTCGATTGGACGCCCGAGCCCCCCAGCGGCAGCGCGCGCGAAGCCGCCTTGCAACTCCTCGAAGCCCCGCGATTCGGCGATCGCACGCGGCAGCTCGTGCTGCTCGACGGCCAGCTGCTCCGTCCGGTCGCCGCGCTCGCACCTCTCGAGATCAGCGAGACCGAGGATCGCTGGGGCGAATTCGAAGCGCGCTTCGCGCGCACGATCGCCGCGGCGAGCTACCCGCTCGCCGCGCTCAACACGGCTTTCCTGCAGCGCGGCTTGTGGCTCCGGCTTCCACCTCGTGCGTCCATCGCCGCACCGATCCACATCGTGGTCGCGAGCTCTGCGCGCGCCGGCGTCGCTACGCAGCCTCGCATCGTCATCGAGGCCGGAGAGGGTGCCGAGGCCACGATCGTGCAGCACTTCGTCGACTGCGACGCGTCGGCAGGTTGGGTCAACGGCGTCACGCAGCTCGATCTCGCCGCCGGCTCGCGGCTCAGGCTCTACCGCTTCCAGGAGCACAACCAAAAGCGGACGCACACGTCGTTGCTGGCCGCGGAGCTTGCGGCGGGCGCAGAGCTCACGGCGGCGTATTTCGATCTCGGCGGCAAGCTCGTGCGCAACGACGTCGCGGTGCGCCTCGGCGGGCGTGGCGCGCGCACGGAGCTCACAGGCCTGTTCCTCGCCGGCGCCGCGCAGCACATCGACGATCACACCACGATCCAGCATGCGGCCGGCGAAACCGTGAGCAACGAGAACTTTCGCGGCATCATCGGCGAGCGCGGGCGCGGTGTTTTCAACGGCCGAGTCGTCGTCGAGCGCGGCTGCCAGCGCATCGACGCCAAGCAGAGTAACGACAATCTGCTGCTCGGCGAGCATGCCGAGATCGATACCAAACCCGAGCTCGAGATCTACGCCAACGACGTCAAGTGCAGCCACGGCTCCACCGTCGGCGAGCTCGATGCCGAGCAATTGTTCTACTTGCGCGCGCGCGGGCTCGACACGCCGGCGGCACGCCGCCTGCTCACGACGGCGTTTGCCGCCGTCATGCTCGAGCGCGTGCACGACGAAGCCCTCCGAGCGCAGGCCACGGAGCGAGTGACCGCGGGGCTCGCGAGGCTCATGGAGTCGTGACATGACCGCCGCGGAGCTCGAAAAGCCGCGCCTGCGCCGCGATTTCGCCGCCCTGCGCGGCGAATTCCCGGCGCTCGAGCAACTCGTCCACGGCAAGCCACTGGCTTATCTCGACAATGCGGCCTCGAGCCAGTCGCCGACGGCCGTCCAGGAAGCGACGGCCCTGCAACAACGTCTCAACCACTCGAACGTGCACCGCGGCGTGCATGCGCTCAGCGAGCGGGCCACGGCGGCCTTCGAGGCAGCACGCGACAAGGTCCGTGGCTTCATCAACGCCGCCACGACGAAAGAAGTGATCTTCACGCGCGGCACGACGGAATCGATCAATCTAGTGGCCGCGAGCTTCGGACGGCGGCTCGCGCCCGGCGACGAAGTGCTCATCACTTGGCTCGAGCACCATTCGAACATCGTGCCGTGGCAGCTGCTCTGCGAACGCAGCGGTGCGCGTCTCGTCGTTGCGCCGATCCGCGACGACGGCTCGCTCGACGTCGCGGCGTTCGAGGCGCGCTTGAGCAGCCGAACCAGGGTCGCCGCATTCGCCCACGTCTCGAACGCGCTCGGCACGATCAACCCCGTTGCCGAGCTCACGCGGAAGGCCCACGCCGCGGGTGCCGTCGTGCTCATCGATGGCGCGCAGGCCGTGCCGCACCAGCGCGTCGACGTGCGCGCGCTCGATTGCGACTTCTATGCATTTTCGGCGCACAAGATGTACGGGCCCACGGGCACGGGAGTGCTGTTCGGCAAGAGTGCCGTGCTCGACAGCATGCCGCCGTATCAAGGCGGCGGCGACATGATCCTCACGGTGAGCTTCGAGGGAAGCACGTACAACGCCCTGCCCTACAAGTTCGAGGCCGGCACGCCGAACATCACGGGCGTGGTGGGGCTCGGCGCCGCCGTCGACTACCTCGAAACGATCGACTTCAGGGCCGTCCGTGATCACGAGCACGCGCTGCTCGAGTACGCGACGCGACGCCTGCTCACCGAGGTGCCGGGCGCAAAGGTCATCGGCACGGCCCCCGCGAAGGCCGCGGTGCTGTCGTTCGTCATCGATGGCATTCACGCGCACGACTTGGGGACGATCGTAGACCGCGAGGGCGTCGCGATTCGCACGGGCCATCACTGCGCAATGCCCGTCATGGACCGCTTCGGCGTGGCGGCGACGGCGCGTGCCTCGTTCGCCTTCTACAACAACTTCGACGACGTCGACCGCCTGATCGCGGGCCTCCGCCGGGCAGTGGAGATTTTCCGTGGATGAGCTGCAAGAGCTGTATCGCGAAGTGATCCTCGATCACAACCGCAACCCGCGGAACTTCGGCGAGCTTGCGGACGCGACGCGCGTCGTCGCCGGAGTCAATCCATTGTGCGGCGACAAGATGACGTTGTACGTCAAGCTCGCCGGCGGCACGATCGAGGACATCCGCTTTCGCGGCACGGGTTGTGCAATCTCCGTGGCGTCGTCGTCGCTGATGACGGAGCGCGTCAAGGGGGCGTCCGTGGCCGAGGCGCTGGCTCTATTCGAGCGCGTTCACGAGCTCCTGACGACCACCCCCCACGATCACCCGCAGGGGCCCGACGGGCTCGACAAGCTGGCCGCTCTCGGCGGCGTGCGCGAGTACCCCTCGCGCGTGAAATGCGCGAGCCTCGCGTGGCACGCGCTCAAGTCCGCCGTCGGCGACGAGCTCAAGGCCAACGTCACGACCGAGTAGCCATGTATCACTCCCAAAACGAGCCCGTTACCTTCACGCGCGACTGTCCCGCGGTGCTCATTCCCGCCGGCGAGCGCGTGACGCTGCCCGAAGGCAGCAAGGGGTTCATGACCCAGGCGCTCGGCGGCAGCTTCACGATCTATATCGAAGGGAATCTCTTTCGTGTCGCCGGCCGCGACGGCGATGCGATCGGCAAACCGGTGCTCACGGCGCCCGAGGTCGCCGAGGACGCCACGGAAGCCGAAATCGAATCCGCCGTTTGGCAACAGCTGCGCACCTGCTACGATCCCGAGATCCCGATCAACATCGTCGAGCTCGGCCTCGTCTACGAATGCAAGATCGAGCGCTCGGACGCGGACCAGCGTGTCGTCAAGATCAGGATGACGCTCACGGCTCCGGGTTGCGGCATGGGCGAGATTCTCGCTCAGGACGTCCGCGAGAAAGTCGAGGTGATACCCACGGTCGACCGCGCCGACGTCGAGCTGGTCTTCGACCCGCCGTGGAATCAATCGATGATGTCCGAGGAGGCTCGCCTGGAAGCTGGGTTGCTCTAGCCGCGAGATGCCCGCGTGATGCGACTATTGCTGTTGCGCCATGCCAAAGCTGTACCGGCCGCCGAGGCGCCGACCGATACGAGCCGGCCGCTCGCCGCGCGCGGCGAGCGTGACGCCCGCCTCATCGGCGAGCGCCTGCGCGAACGTGGGACGCGCATAGATTCGATCGTCACGAGCCCCGCCGCGCGCACGCTGCAGACTGCACAGATCGTGGCCGCGGCGCACGACTACCCGCGCGAGCGCATCGTCGTCGACGAGCGCCTCTACCTCGCCGGTCCCGTCGAGATCCTGGCCGTGATCGCCGCATTCGATCCCACGCGGAGGTGCGTGCTCGTCGTCGGTCACAACCCCGGCATCAGCGAGCTCGCGACTGCTCTCGTGCCGGAGCTCGGCGACACGGACCTGCCGACTTGCGGCCTCGTCGCGCTCGACGCAGCAAGCCACGATTGGGCCAACCTGCACGACACGCCCGTGCGAATCGCCTACCGGGACTCTCCGAAGGACGCATGGCCGCCGGCCATGATTCCTTGAGCTCAGATGCGTTGCCGCGCGCGCAGTAGTAGCCGGCGCGTACGTTTGTCGGGCTTACCCACGGTCGGCGGAGCGAACACGCGCAGCGCGCGCTGCTCCGCGGCGCGGCGGCGGCGCTCGACCGACTCCGGCGTCTCGACATAGCTTTGCGCGGCTTCGGCCGCCGGGCCGCGACGCACGGGAATCGAGGCAATCGTGAGGTCGCGAGAGCCGCCATGCGGGAGCGGGAGCTCGAGCGCATCGCCGACCTTGACCGCGTGGGCCGACTTCACGCGCTGCCCGTTGAGATGCACGCGGCCCGCACGCACGGCGTCGGCGGCGGCACTGCGACTCTTGAACAGCCGCGCGCACCAGAGCCAGCGGTCGATGCGCAGGCGATCGGCGGCGGCGTCGCGCCCGTCGGTCATCGTCAGCGCGTGTCGCAGAAGCAATAGGCGTAGACGCCGCGCGGGTCGTTGAGCCGCTCGACGAATGCCAACGGCGCGAGTGTCGACTCGACGGCCTGCGTGACGACGGCGGGCACCTTCGGCAAGTCGACGACGCGAGCTAGACCCGCGACAGCCTTGGCCGTCAGCGATAGCAGCAGACGCTCGGCGAACGTCGGCTCCTGCTCGAGGTAGTCGAGCGCGTAGGTGCCCTGCTCGAGCCCCGCGAGCTCGGCGGCCGACTCGAGGGCCGCGGCCAGCGTGCCGAGCCGATTCACGAGACCGCGTTCGAGCGCGTCGGTACCCACCCAAACGCGGCCTTGCGCGGCAGCGTCGATTTCTTCGACCGAGCGCTCGCGATGCATGGCCACTTTGCCGACGAAGTCGGCGTAAGTCCGTTCGACCGATCGTGCTACCAAGCCCTTGAGGTCCTCGGGCAGCGGCCGCGTGAGATCGAGCCCACCCGAGATGTCGGTCGTGCCGATGCCGTCGAAGTGGATGCCGACTCGATCGAGTGTGCGCTGAAACGTCGGAATCGTGGCGCCGACGCCGATCGAGCCCGTGAGCGTCGTCGGGCTGGCCCAGATCTCGTCGGCCGCCATGGCGATCCAGTAACCGCCCGATGCGGCAACGCTGCCCATCGATACGACCACGGGACGGTCGGTCTCCTTGAACACCTCGATCTCGCGCAGGATGACTTCCGATGCGAACGCGCTGCCCCCGCCCGAGTCGACGCGGAGCACGAGTCCCTTGACGGCTTCGTCGGCGCGCGCGGCTCGTATGAGCTCCGCCAGCGAGTCGCCGCCGATCGACCCCGGCGGCTGCACGCCGTCGAGAATCGTGCCGGCCGCGACGATCACGGCTAACTTGCTCTGCCCTATCCCCGGCCGCGACTCGGCTCGCAGCGCCGCAATGTAGTCCTCGAGCGCCACTTGCGTGAACTCGTCGCCGCGCGTGGGCGCCGGCTCGGCCTCGCCGATCGCCTCGCGAATGCGCTCGCGCATGGCATCGCGCGTGAGCAGCTCGTCGACGAGCCCGTAATCGACGGCGAGCTTCGCCGTGTCGCCGTCCGCTTCGTCGAGCAGGCTCACGATCTCGTCAGCGTAGCGCTGCAGTGCCGGCGCCGCGAGATTGCGCGCCGTCGTCACGTCGACCTGGTAGGCCGTCCAAAGCGCGTCGAGAAACACGCGGCTCGACTCCTCGTCCTGCGGTGACATGTCGTCGCGTGTGTAGGGCTCGACGAACGATTTGTACTCGCCGACGGTCCAGACGTTGTAGTCCACATAGACCTTGTCAAGCAGCGACTTGAAGTACGGCAGGTAACGGCTGTAGCCGTCGACGAGGACCATGCCCATGGGATGCATGTAGACGTCGTCGGCGTTCGCCGCGAGGTAGTACTGGTCGCGCGTGAACCCATCGCCGACGGCGATGACGGGCTTGCCGCTTTCCTTGAAGCGCGCGATCTCGGCGCCGACCTCCTGGAGCTTGCTTAGGCCCGTGCCGCTGAGGCCATCGAGATCGAGCACGACCGCTTTGATGCGCTCGTCGGCGGCTGCGGCGCGCAACCCCTCGATGACGTCGCGCACGAGAGTCTCTTGCAGCGACGTGCCCTGCGCTTTGGCAATGGCTCTGTCGAGCGGATCGCCCGACAGCTGGTCGACGAGCGCGCCTTGTGGCGCGATGACGAGCGCGGCCGTGTCCGGCACCGGCACGCGGCCGCCGAGCGCGACGATCAGGAGCGGCAAGAAAATAAGCAGGAGCACGATGAGATGCAATACGCGGCGCAGGCGATCGAGTCCACGCCAAATTCCCGTCACTACCTTGAGCGGCCATCCACGATTGTCCATGGTTCTTCCTTAGGCAACCTCTACCGGTCGAGCAGCATTAATGACAAATCCGGCCAGAAAGCAATGATGATAACGGCCACTACCGAGACGATCAGGAACGGCTGTGTCGCCCAATAGATCTCGGTGATGTCCTTCTGGAATCGGTGACTCGCGATGAACAAGTTTAGACCGACGGGCGGCGTCAAATAGCCGAGCTCCATCGCGGCGAGGAAGACGATTCCGAGGTGAATCGGGTCGACCCCGTATTGCGCTGCGACCGGCAGCAGCAACGGCACGACGAGCACCGTTGCGGAAAAAATGTCGAGAATCGCGCCGAGGATCAGCAGGAACACGAGCAACGCGACGAGGAATGTCGTCGGCCCCGTGACGTAGTCGCTCACGAACGCGAACAGTCGCTGCGGCACACCTGTGTCGATCATGAGGTTCGTCGATGCGAGCGACACGCCGAGGATCGCGAGGATGGCACCGACGAGCACCATCGACTCGCGCATGATGCGCGGCAGGTCGCGCCATGCCACGTCCCGCAGCATCACGACTTCGACGAACAAGACGTAGAGAGCGGTCACGGCGGCCGCCTCGGATACGGCGAAGTACCCGCTGTAGATACCGCCGAGCACCACGGCCGGCAGCGGCAGATCCCAGCGGGCCGCGACGATCGCGCGCCAGGCCTCGGCCGCCGACCCGCGCGCTGGGCGCGGCAACCCGCGGCTGCGCCAGTAACAATACGCGCCGAGCGCGGCAATCATGAGCACGCCCGGCAGCACCCCGGCGACGAACAGCGAATCGATCGGCGCCTCGGCCACCACGCCATAGAGGATCAGCGGCAACGACGGCGCGAACAAGAGCCCGAGGCTGCCCGACGCCGTGATGAGCCCCAGATTGAAGCGCTCGTCATACCCCGCTTGCGCGAGTGCCGGATAGAGCAACGCTCCGAGCGCGATGATCGTAACGCCCGAAGCCCCCGTGAACGCCGTGAACAATGCACACGCGACGAGCGAGATGATCGCGAGCCCTCCGGGTAACCAGCCGAGCAAGGCTTGCGAGAGCCGGACGAGTCTCGTGGGCGCCTTCCCGGCGCTCAGCAAAAAGCCCGCGAACGTGAATAGCGGAATCGCCACGAGCACGGGCGTCTCCGACAGCCCGAAAAACTCGATCGCGACGACCGATAAATCGACGCCCTCGCGCTCGAACCCGGCGAAGGCACCGGCACCGATGACGGCGAACAACGGCGCGCCGATCAGCGTGGCCACGACGAGCACGATTGCGATTAGCAGCGTCATGGTGCCCGCTGCGCGACGTTGCGCCCGCTCACGCGCCGCGCGGCCTGCGCGAGGAACGAGCAGGTCATGAGCGCGAACGCGATTGGCATGATCGCCTGCAGCCACCAGGCCGGTATGTCTCCGAGCAACACGTCGCCGAACTCGAACGAATCGCGAACGAAGGCCAAGGCGTGCCACGCGAGTGTGCCGCTCACGGCCGCGGCGAACAGGTCGGCGGCGACACCCGCGGCCGTCTGCAAGCGTGGTGGCAACCACCGCGCCAGCGCCCCCATCGTAATGTGGCGGCCCTCGCGGCTCGCCGCGAGTGCGCCGAGCAACGCCAGCCAGAGCACCGCCAAACGCGCGAGCCCGTCGCCCCATGCGAAGCCCATCGAGAACGCGTTGCGCAACACGATCTGCGCGGCGCCGAGCAGAATCAAACCGCCGAGGAAAACCACGATGAGCGAGGTCTCGACCCAGAGCGCGGCGCGCTCGGCGCGGTGCCACCAGCGATTGTGCGCGCCCGCGCTCAAGGGCGGCTAAGGCGTCGCCGGTGGATGCGTCCGCCGATACTCGGCGAGCAGGGCCAAGAGGCGGTCGAACATCGCCGCATCGAAATCGGGCCGACCGCGCAGCCGCGGCCAAACTCCCTCGAGCGTGTTGCGCCAACTCGCGAGATCGGCCGCGTCGACGGTCACCGTCTGCAAGCCCGCCTTGGCGAGCACCTCGGCGGCCTCGCGGTTGTCGTCGCGAGCTTCGCGATCGAGCGCCACGATGTGGCGCGCCATGACCTCGCGAACGATGCGCTGGTCCTCGGCGGCGAGAGTCGCGAAAACGTTCTTGTCGATCGCGAAGATTCCCATCGAATAGGAGACCGGTATGTCGGTGATGTACTTGACCTTCGTGTGCCACTGCAGCACGAGCGCCGCTACGGGCGACGCGAACGCGATGTCGATGAGCCCCGTCTGCAAGCCCGTGAGTACGTCGGTCACGGGCAAGACGGCCGGCGACAAGCCGAGGGCCTCCATGGCGAGGAAGCTGATCGGATCGCCCTCGGGGACCCAGACCTTCTTGCGGCGCATGTCCTCCACGCTGCGGATCGGCTCGTTCGCGAGCAGGTTGGCGAACCCGCCTTCGATGAAGCCGAACGTCACGAACCCGGCCCGCTCGAGCCCCGCCGCGAGCTCGGGATCGAGGACCGCACGCACGGCATCGACCTCGGCGAGCGAATGGAACAACAACGGGGTGCCGTAGAGGTTGAGCGCGCCGTAGCGCTCCCCGAGCCCACCCGCCGTGAACGCGCCGCCTTGGAGTTGGCCGATACGAATCTTGCGCAGTACCTGGGCGTCGCTGCCCATGACGCCGCCGGGATAGAACTTCATCGCGACGCGTCCGTCGGTTTGCGCGAGCACTTCTGCCGCGCCCGCGCGCATCTCGAGCATCCAGCGCGAGCCGTCGGGAGCGACCGTGGCGATCTTGATGTCGGCCGCATGAGCCGCAGCCATGCCGAGCACGAGCAGCGCGGCGGCCGTGAGCCGTGTCAGCGTTCGAGCGAGCCTTGCCCCACTGCGTTCTCCCATCAGAAGTACTCCTTGGAGGTAGCGAGCAACTCTTCCGCTTCCTGCTTGGCGAGCACGTTGAACAGTGTGAACAGCGGCGTCTCGGCCGGAGCGTCGACCACGTCCGTCAGCAGACGATCGTGCAACTCTTGGTCGAAGACGAGCCGCGCGTAACGCCGGGCGTATTCTACCTTGATCGAGAGATCGCGACCGCCCGACAGCTCGATCGCGCGCTCGAAATGGGCGCGCGCCACGTCGGGCTTGCCGCCGAGTGCCGGCGGGCGCAATGAATTGAGAATGCCGAGGTACCCGTGGAGCGCACCGTTCTCGTAGGATTCGTCGAGCGCGAGCGCTCGCTCGAGCACGGCCTGCACCCAGGGCAGCTCGCCGACGGCCGTCCAATCCTCGCTCGTCGCGTCGAGATGGCTGAGCCAACTGATGGCGTACGAGTAGAGCGGGCCGATGTCCTTGTCGTCCACGCGTTCGAGCTCGGCCACGAACCGTTCGTAGTCGAGGCCGCGCCAGTTGCACGCGGCGTCGTGCACGAGACAGATCGCCCGTTCCCCGTAGCGACGCGCCTTGGCGGTCAGCGCGACAGCGCGCTCGGGAGCCGCGAAGCGCGAGCCGTAGAGCGCGAACAGTTGCGCCCCCGCGGACAGCAGCGGCGCACTATCCGGGCTCTGCGCGATCAAGCCGTCGACGAGCAGCAAATACGCCGGGACGCCGCTCGCGACGAGCTCGGGGTCGTCTTGATTGAGGATCGCGGCCGCCAGCGTGTCGGCGGCCTTGCCGCCGATGAGACTCGAGCATCCGGCCGTCAGCGCGGCGCAGGCCGCGACCCACGCGAGTCGGCGCGCGATCGCGCGGACGCTCGCGAGCGCCACGCGCCCGGCGTCAGACCTTTTCTTTGATGCGCGCGGCTTTGCCGCTGAGGTCGCGCAGGAAATAGAGCTTGGCCCGGCGGACATCGCCACGTCGTTTCACCTTGATTTCGGCGATGGCCGGGCTGTGTGTTTGGAACACGCGCTCCACACCTTCGCCATGGGAAACCTTCCTGACCGTAAACGAAGAGTTGAGCCCCCGGTTGCGCTTCGCGATGACGATGCCCTCGTAGGCCTGGAGGCGCTCGCGATCGCCTTCCGTCACGCGCACTTGCACCACCACCGTGTCGCCCGGCCCGAAGTCGGGGACGTCCTTCTTTAGCTGTTCCTGTTCGATTTGATCTATTGCCCTGGACATCGTCTCATCCTCTGCCATTCCAATTCGGTGGCCGTTGCGCGAAATCACACTATTCTACGCATTCCCGTCGCCCGAGTTCAGCGCCCATTCGGCCTTGAACTCCTCGAGCAGCGCCTCTTCCTCTACCGTCAAGCGCCGCGCCGCAATGAGCGCCGGCCTCTTCCGCCACGTTTGACCGAGCGCCTGCTTGAGCCGCCAGCGTCGCACGGCCTCGTGATCGCCGCCGAGCAGGACCTCGGGGACCTGCCGCCCATCCACCTCTTCGGGGCGGGTGTACTGCGGACAGTCGAGCAGCCCCGCCGTGAACGAGTCCTCGACGTGCGAGCTCTCGTCTCCGAGCACTCCGGGCAACAACCGCGCCACCGCGTCGATGACGACGGCTGCAGCAAGCTCCCCGCCGCTCAACACATAGTCGCCCAGCGAGAGCTCCGCGCCGAGCTCGCTCTCGAGAAACCGCTCGTCGATCCCTTCGTAACGGCCCGCGACGAGCAAGAGTCCCGGCGCGCTCGCCAACTCGCGCGCGAGCGCCTGATCGAACGGCCGGCCCTGCGCCGTCAGCACGAACTCGCGCGAGCCCGGTGGCAACCGCCCTCGCAAGCTGCGCACCGCGTCGCGCAGCGGCTCGTACTTCATGACCATGCCCGGCCCGCCGCCGTACGGCCGGTCGTCGACGGTTCGATGCCGGTCGGTCGTGAACTCGCGCGGCGAAACCTGCTCGACGCTCACGAGGCCGCGCTCCGCGGCGCGTCCCACGACGCCGAACGCGACCACGGGCGCCACGAGCTCCGGGAACAACGAAACGACGCCGACCCGGTACATCTCCCTACACTCAATAGTCCGGTGACCAATCCACGACGATCACGCGCGCGACGAGATCGACGTGCTTCACGACCGGCCCCATGACGAACGGGATGAGCCGCTCGGGCTTGGCGTGCAGCACGAGCACGTCGTTCGCCCCCGTGGCCAACACGTGGTCCACGCTGCCGAGCGCAACGCCCGCCGTGGTCCTGACCTCGCAACCTTCGAGGTCCGCCCAGTAGAACTCACCGGTCCCGGCCGGCGGCAACCGTTCGCGCTCGACGACGATGTCGGCGCCGACGACACTGCGCGCGCTATCCCGATCGTCGACGCCGCGTAGCTTCGCGACGATCCCGCCGGTGCGGCTCAGCCCGTCTTCGAGCTCGACCGCGCGATCGGCGTCGTTCCGCCTCAGTGTCCAAGCACGGAACGTCAGCAAGTTACTCGGCGGTTCCGTGTAAGAGCGGATCTTTAGCCACCCCTTGACGCCGAACACGCCGCTCACGCGGCCGAGGGTGACCCATTTCTGCGTCTTGGCGCTCACTGCGCGGCCGCAGCGCGCACGGCCGAAACCTACGCCGCCGCGGCTTGGGCTCGATACTGTTTGAGCAGATCCCCGACGCGCTCGGAAGGCTGCGCGCCTTGGCCGAGCCAATGATCGACGCGAGGAAGATCGATACGCAGCCGAGTCTCGCCGCCCGCGGCAATCGGGTTGAAGAACCCTACGCGCTCGATGTAACGGCCCCGTAGCGAAGTGCGGCGGTCCGTGACCACCAGGTGGTAGAAGGGACGCTTGTTAGTGCCCCCGCGGGCCAAGCGAATAATCACCATAACGAGCAACCTTGGAATTCACAAAAAAGCCGAGGCGGCCCATTGGACCGCCCCGTTGAGGGCGGCAATTCTACTCAGTTCCGGGCGGAAGCGTAAGGGGCGCGACCTACCGGCGGCCCCGCGGAAACGGCGGCGGGCCCCCGCGGCGCATAGCCCCGAGCAGACGCTGCATGCCGCCGCCCTTGGCCAGCTGCTTCATGGTCTTGGCGAGCTGCCAGTGCTGCTTGAGCAGCCGGCTGACGTCCTGGACCGGCAGTCCGGCGCCGGCCGCGATGCGCCGTTTGCGCGACCCATCGATGAGGTCGGGGCGGCGACGCTCGGCCGGCGTCATGGAGTCGATGATCCCAATCTGGCGCTTGAACTGCTTCGGGTCGAACTTCGCGGCCGCGAGCTGCTCGGGCTTCAGGCCGGGCATTTTGTCGAGAAGCTGCTCGAGCCCGCCCATGTTGAGCAGTTGGCGCAGCTGCTCGCGATAGTCCTCGAGGCTGAGCTGTCGCCCCTCCTTGACCTTGCCGGCGAGCTTCTCCATCTCCTCGCGGTCGACGGTCTTCTGCACCTGCTCGACGAGCCCGACGACGTCGCCCATGCCGAGGATGCGCGACGCGAAACGCGTGGGCGCAAAGGGCTCGAGCGCGTCGACCTTCTCGCCCGTGCCGACGAGCTTGATCGGCAGCCCCGTGACCTCGCGAATCGACAGCGCGACGCCGCCGCGCGCGTCGCCATCGGTCTTGGTGAGGATGACACCCGTGAGCGGCAACGCTTCGTGGAACGCCCGCGCGGAGTTCACGGAATCTTGGCCCGCCATCGAGTCGACGACGAACAGAGTCTCGGCCGGCGTCACGAGCGCATGGAGCTCGCGCGCCTCGCGCATCATGTCCTCGTCGACGTGCAGCCGCCCTGCAGTGTCGAGAATCAGCCACCGTTGGCCGCCGCGCTTCGCCGCCGCGAGCGCCTCGGTTGCGATCGCGCTCGGCGAATCGCTGGCGCTCGCATGGAAACCGACGCCGAGATCGCCCGCGAGCTTCGCGAGCTGCTCGCGCGCCGCAGGCCGATAGACGTCCGTGCTCGCGAGCAGTGCGGCGCCGCCGCGCGCCGTCGTGAGAAGGCGCGCGAGCTTCGCGGCCGTCGTGGTCTTGCCCGCGCCCTGCAGGCCGACGAGCATCACGACGGCCGGGTGGCCGTGCGGCTCGAGCGGGCTCTCCTCGCCGCCGAGCACGTTGACGAGCTCGTCGTGCACGATTTTGACGAACGCCTGACCGGGATTGAGGCTGCGCGCGACCTCCTCGCCGAGCGCCCGATCGCGCACGCGGTCCACGAGCGTCTTCGCCACGGGCAGGGCGACGTCGGCTTCGAGCAACGCCATGCGGATCGTTCGCACCGTGTCGCGAACGTTGTCCTCGGTGATGCGGCCGCGGCCGGTCACGCGCTGGATCGCCTCCGAGAGGCGTGCGGTCAATTGGTCGAACATCGGTGAGCTTGCCGTCCCCTCGTCTGGATCGATGGGCCCCGAAGCCTAACATGCGCTAACTCGCTCGCCGCTCGGCGGCGGCGCCACGCACTTCTGGGCGTCGCCGTCGGTTTCCTTGACACTCCCTCACGCGTCACCACAATGTCATTCGAGCCCACAGTCTCCTGGAGACCACGGAACCTTGAGCGAGCCCGCCCCGATCGGCTTCTTGGTCGTCATCATTGTCGTGCTGCTCGTGCTCTCGGCGTTCTTCTCCGCCACGGAGACGGCGCTCATGAGCCTCAATCGCTACCGGCTCCGTCACCAAGCGCGGTCGGGCCACCGCGCAGCGCGCGTCGCCGAGCTCTTGCTACAGCGCCCGGATCGCCTGATCGGGCTCATGCTGCTCGGCAACAACGCCGTCAATCTCACGGCCGCTGCGCTCGTCACGGTTTTGGCGCAACGCCTCGGCGGCCAAGGAGCGATCCTCGTCGCGACGTTCATGCTCACGATCGTCGTGCTGATTTTTTGCGAGGTAGCCCCGAAAACGATCGCGGCGCTCAATCCGGCGCGCATCGCCTTGCCGGCGGCGCTCATCTATTACCCGCTGCTGAAGATCACCTACCCGATCGTCTGGGTGCTCAACCTGTTTGCGAACGGCTTGCTCCGGTTGCTCGGCGTGCGCCCCGATCAGATCGCATCGCACTCGCTGAGCGCGGAAGAGCTGCGCACGGTCGTCGCCGAAGCCGGGGTCATGGTGCCGCGCCGCCATCAGCGCATGCTGCTCAGCATTCTCGACCTCGACGCCGTCAGCGTCGACGACATCATGGTGCCGCGGCAAGCGATCGTCGGCCTCGACCTCGATCGCACCTGGGAGGACAACCTCGCGGTCATCCAAACGAGCCCGCACGATCGCCTGCCGGTCTACCGGGCGGACGTCGACAACATCATCGGCGTCACGCGCGTGCGCGACCTGCTGCCGGAGCTCGCGAAAGGCGAGCTCACGCAAGCGATCTTGCTCGAGCGCATCCGCGAACCCTACTTCGTGCCCGAGGGCACGCCGCTCAACAAGCAGTTGCTCAACTTCCAACAGCACCGGCGCCGCTCCGCGTTCGTCGTCGACGAATACGGCGACGTGCAGGGACTCATCACGACCCAGGACATCGTCAACGAGCTCGTGGGCGAGCTCGACCACGACGCCACGGCCGTGAACCTCGGCGTCACCAAAGAGAGCGATCGCAGCTATGTCGTCGACGCGAGCGCCAATGTGCGGCAGCTCAATCGCGTCATGAACTGGAATCTGCCGACCGACGGTCCGAAAACCTTGAACGGGATCATCGTCGAGCAGCTCGCGACTATCCCTGAGTCCGGCACGGGCGTGACCGTGGCCAACTACCCCATCGAGATCCTCGACACGAGCGAGCACGGCATCAAGCGCGTGCGGGTCTTCGCGCCGGGCTCGGCGCCGCCGCCCACAGCCGCCGCTTGAGGCTGCGCTAACCGGCGTGCACGAGCTTGAGCGCGTCGCTCAAGCGATCGACGGCCACGATTTCGACGCCTAAGGCCCGCCGCGGCGCGTTCGCGCGCGGCACGAGCGCGCGCTTGAAACCGTGCTTCACGGCCTCTGCGAGCCGCTCCTCACCGAACGGCACCGGTCGGACCTCGCCCGTGAGACCGAGCTCGCCGAACACCACGAGGTCCTGCGGCACCGGGCGCTCCGTGAGGCTCGACACGACCGCGAGCGCCACGGCGAGATCGAGGGCCGTCTCGCCGACGCGCAGCCCGCCCACGATGTTGGCGAATACGTCGCTGCCGCCGGTCGCGAAGCCGCAATGACGGTGCAGCACTGCGAGCAGCAAACCGAGCCGCGACGTCTCGAAACCCTGCGCCAGTCGCCGCGGCGACTGCGACTGCGTCGGGTCGACGAGCGCTTGCACCTCGACCAGAACGGGGCGCGTACCCTCGCGTGTCACGAGCGTCACGCTGCCGGGCACCGGCTCGTCGCGGCGCGCGAGGAAAATTGCCGACGGATTCTTGACCTCGTGGAAGCCTT
>DATFFV010000302.1:0-8561 GCA_035249885.1 Gammaproteobacteria bacterium
ACAGCGGCAGGCACAAGGCCAGCGCGGCGAAGGCTCCCACGAGCACACAAGAGAGCGCCCGAGCGCGTTGCCCGGCGCCGAGAAGACCCCTACGTCCAAACAACCACAATAGGATCGGAACGGTAATGATCACCGCAGGAGCTGACAACCATGCGACTAATAGTGCGAAGTAAATGAAGTCGTCTGCCACTTAGCGAGGCCTCAGGGGGTCGGATCCATGCGGAGCGCTCCGATTCGGCGCATAACAATAACTAGACGGCATGCAGCTGCCGATAAAGTACAGCATCACGCTGGATATCATGATTGATTCCAACACAAGTACTTGTTTGTACTAGAGCACTGTGCGGGATATGCGTCAAATAGTAGTGCGGGGATATGCGGCATGGATGCCAAGCCCAAGCTCCTTACGGTCGTTCGCGACAAGATGCGGGCGCGTCACTTTAGCTACCGCACGGAGCATGCCTATATCGGCTGGATCAGGCGGTTCATCCTGTACCACGGTAAGCGGCATCCGAGCGAAATGGGTGCGCCGGAGGTCGAGGGCTTCCTGACGCACCTCGCGGTCGAACGGCGTGTGTCGGCCTCCACTCAGAACCAGGCGCTGGGAGCGATTCTCTTCCTCTACCGCCACGCGCTCGAGATCGAGCTACCCTGGCTCGAGAACGTGGTTCGGGCTCGGAAGCCCATCAATATGCCGGTGGTTTTGCCACGGCGAGAAGTGCAGACGCTGCTCGCCCAGCTGGAACCGCCCTTCGACCTGATCGCGCAACTCCTCTACGGCAGCGGGCTGCGTTTGCTGGAGGCACTCCGCCTGCGCATCAAAGATATCGAATTCGAGTACTCGCAGATCGTGGTGCGCGACGGCAAAGGAAAGAAGGACCGCGTGACGATTCTTCCGGAAACCGTCGCGACTGCGCTCCAGGCTCACTTGCGGTTCGTGAGACTGCAGCACAACTCGGCGCTCCGGCGCGGCTATGCAGGCGTCGAGCTCCCCGATGCACTGGCCAACAAGTACCCGTCCGCCACTACGGACTGGGGGTGGCAATACGTGTTCCCAGCAGCACGCCCGAGCCGCGATCCACGCTCGGGCGCATTCCGGCGCCACCATCTCCACGAGACCACCGTTCAACGCGCCGTACGGATGGCCGCACGACGGCTCGGCATGCTCAAGCCCGTCGGCCCGCACACGCTGCGTCACTGCTTCGCCACGCACCTGCTCGAGCGCGGCTACGACATTCGCACCGTTCAGGAGCTCATGGGCCACGCCGACGTGCGCACGACGCAGATCTACACGCACGTCATGAAAAAAGGAGCCGGGGCCGTGAAGAGCCCTCTCGACTAAAAGCGCGAAGCGCCACCGAAATCTACTCCACCGTCACCGACTTCGCGAGGTTGCGCGGCTGATCGATGTCCGTGCCCTTCAAAACCGCGGCGTGATACGCGAGCAGCTGCAACGGCACGGTGTAAACGATCGGTGCGATGGCGCGATCGGCGTGCGGCATCGGAATCACCTTTACGCCAGGCTCGGACTCGAGCCCCGTTTCCTTGTCGGCGAACACGTAGAGCTGGCCGCCGCGTGCGCGCACCACCTGCATGTTCGACTTGAGCTTGTCGAGCAGGTCGTTATTGGGTGCGACGACGATGACCGGCATGGCGTCGTCGATGAGGGCGAGCGGGCCGTGCTTGAGCTCGCCGGCGGCATACGCCTCGGCGTGGATGTAGGAGATCTCCTTGAGCTTCAGAGCGCCTTCCATGGCGATCGGCCACATGGGGCCGCGGCCCAAGAACAGCGCGTGGTGCTTCTCGGCGAAGTCCTCGGCGAGCAAACGAATAAAATCGTTCATGCCGAGCGCCTGCTCGACGGCGGCGGCGGCGTGATAAAGATGCGTGACGAACTCGGTCTCGCGCGCGGCCGTGAGGCCGCGATGGCGGCCGAGCATGAGGGTGACGAGCATGAGCGACATGAGCTGCGTCGTGAACGCCTTGGTGCTCGCGACGCCGATCTCGGGACCGGCCTGCGTCAGCATGACGAGATCGGACTCGCGCGTCATCGAGCTGTGCGGGCTATTGCAGACCGTGAGCGCGCCCAGGTAGCCCGCCGTTTTCGCCATACGTAGCGCTTCGAGCGTGTCGGCCGTCTCGCCCGACTGCGACAACGTCATGAACAGCGTGTTCGGCGGCACGACGACGTGGCGGTAGCGGTACTCGCTCGCGATCTCGACCTGGCACGGCACACCGGCGATCGACTCCAACCAGTAGCGCCCCACGCAACCCGCGTGATAGCTCGTGCCGCACGCGATGATGTGGACGTTCTGCACCTTCGCCAGCAGCTCCGCGGCGCGCGGGCCGAGCGACTCGGGCACGACGCGCTTATTGACGACGCGCCCGTAGAGCGTGTCGGCGAGCGCACTCGGCTGCTCGAAGATTTCCTTGAGCATGAAATGCTTATACGGGCCCTTCTCGGCCGATTCTTCGTTCCACTGCGTCTCGTGCACGGCGCGGGTGACGGGCTGGCCGTGCGGGTCGAAGAGCTTGACGCCCTCGCGCGTGATCTCGGCGATGTCGCCTTGCTCCAAATAGATGAACCGCTGCGTCACGGACAAGAGCGCGGGCACGCCGCTCGCAACGAAGTTCTCACCGATGCCGAGCCCGATGACGAGTGGGCTCGCGATGCGCGTGACGACGATGCGCTCGGGGTCCTTGGCGTCGAACGCGAGCAGCGCGTACGCGCCCTGGAAACGCTGCACGGCGAGGCGCAGCGCGTTGAGCAGGTCGTGGCCCTGCTTCAAATAGTCGTGGATCAGGTGCGCGGCGACTTCGGTGTCGGTTTCCGACTTGAACTCGTAGCCTTTGGCGATGAGCTCGTCCCTGAGCGGCTCGTAGTTCTCGATGATGCCGTTGTGGATGACGGCCACGCGGTCGCCCGAGAGGTGCGGGTGCGCGTTGGCCTCGGTCACGCCGCCGTGCGTGGCCCAGCGCGTGTGCGCCACGCCGAGCCGGCCCGCGAGCGGCTGGTCCTTGAGCTTGCTTTCGAGGTGCGCCACCTTGCCGACGGTGCGGCACAGGCCGAGCTGGCGATTCGCCTGCACGACGGCGATGCCCGCCGAGTCGTAGCCGCGGTACTCGAGGCGCTTCAAGCCCTCGACGAGCACGGGCACGATGTTGCGCTCTGCTACTGCTCCGACGATACCGCACATGGTGATGTGTCCTTACTAGCGCTCTCGCAACGCTTCACTTGGGTTTCTTCTTGGGCCGCTGCCAACCCGTCACGGTCACTTGCTTCGAGCGCGCGAGCGTGAGCTCGCCGCCCGGCGCATCCTTCGTGATCGTCGAGCCGGCGCCGATCGTGGCGCCCGCACCGATCTCGACGGGTGCCACGATCATGGCACCCGAGCCGATGAACGCGTTGTCGCCGATGACGGTGCGATGCTTGTTGGCGCCATCGTAGTTGCAGGTAATCGTGCCTGCGCCGACGTTGACATGCGCGCCCACGGTCGTGTCGCCGACGTACGAAAGATGATTGATCTTGCTGTGCGGTGCGACCTGGCTGTTCTTGAGCTCGACGAAGTTGCCGACTTTCACGTGCCCCGACAGAACGGCGCCGGGGCGCAAGCGTGCGAACGGCCCGATTTCGCAGTCGTCGCCGGCGGCGATGCCGTTCATGACGGTATGTGCGTGCACGAGCGTATCGGCGCCGAGCGTGCTGTCGGCGATGACGGCATAGGGCCCGACATGCACACGGTCGCCGAGCACCACCTTGCCCTCGAGCACGACGCCGACGTCGATGAACACATCGCGGCCGACGGTGACGCTGCCGCGTACGTCGAGCCGCTCGGGATCGGCGAGCGTGACGCCGCGCGCCATGAGGTCGGCAGCCACGCGCCGTTGGAAGGCGCGCTCGGCCGCCGCGAGCTGCGCGCGGTCGTTGATGCCGAGCACGTCGAGCACGGACTCGGCGACGCTGCCGCGTACTTCGACGCCGTCGGCAACGGCCAGGCCGATGACGTCGGTGAGGTAATACTCGCCTTGCGCATTCTTGGTCGTGAGCTTGCCGAGGTAACGGCGCAGTGCGCGCGCCTCGAACGCGATGAGGCCCGTGTTGATCTCGCCGACGCGCAGCTCTTCGGCGGATGCGTCCTTGTGCTCGACGATGCGCGTGACGGCGCCGCGCGCGTTGCGCAGCACGCGGCCGTAGCCTGTCGCATCGGCGACGTTCGCGGTCAGCAGCGCGAGCTTGCCGCCGCCGGCGTCGGCGTCGGCGACGAGGCGCTCGAGCGTGCTCGCACGCACGAGCGGCACGTCGCCGCAGAGCACGAGCACGGTGTGGTCATCGGGAATCGCGGGCAGGGCCTGCGCCACGGCGTGGCCCGTGCCGAGCTGGTCGGGCTGGTGCGCCCACTTGAGATCCGTCTGCGAGGCGAACGCCGCGCGCACCGCGTCGCCGCCGTAGCCGTAGACGACGTGGATCCCGGCGGGCTCGAGGCCTCGCGCGACTTGGATCACATGCTCGAGCAGCGGCCGGCCCGCGAGCGTCTGGAGCACCTTCGGCAGCGCAGAATGCATGCGCTTGCCCTGGCCCGCGGCGAGAACGACTACGGAAACCGGCACCCGACCCAACCCCAAGGACTTTGAGGGGGGCAATGATAGCCTGGCGGCCGGCCCGCGGGCTGCTGCACGCGTCACGGGGGCATGGGCCGTTTACCCGCGCGGATCTCGGACTGGACCCGCCGTTAGGCGCCGATGTTCAAGAGTGCCGCGATGGCAGCCCACGAGCGCTGGCCGTTCTCCCGCATCTCCGCTTCGAGCTCCGCCGGTAGCCACTCGACGAACGCCGGCGCGAACGTGGGCCGCGAGCGCACTCGCTCGAACCAGCGCTCCACGCGCGGTAGCCGGCCGCGCTGCCAAAGACCGGCCATCCCTAAGGCTGCGAGACGGTTGACGTAGGGCGCCATCGCGATGTCGGCCATCGAGAAGCGCGCACCCACTAGCCACTCGGAGGAGTCGAGGGCTTGCTCCATCCTGCGCAGATACGCGTCGTACAAGCGAATCTTGTCGCTCGCACCGGGCGCCTCGAGTCCGTGCTGAATCCACTCCCACTTTTGCCGGCGGGCGGCCATACCCTCGTTCGCGCCGCGAGCGGCGAAATCCTCGAAGCTGCCGGCGCCGTTGCGCAGGATCGTGTGGCGATGCGACACGACGTAGGTGATCGCAGAGCACGCGGGATGCAGCTCCTCGTCCACGGCCTTGGTCCACACGCGCACGCGCGCGCGCTCGAGCGATGACCGCGGATAGATCGGATTGTCGGGAAAGACTTCGTCGACGTACTCGCAGATCACCGTGCTCTCCACGATGACGGCGTCATCGTGGACGAGCGTCGGCACGACGCCTTTGGGATTCAACGCGAGATAGTCCGGCTTGAACTGCTCGCCGCGCAGGATGTCGACGTAGTGCGACGTCCAAGGCAACGCCTTCTCCGCGAGCGCGAAGCGGACTTTCGCGGCGCAAGCGGAGCTGCCATGGTGATAGAGGTCGAGCGCCATCGGATCTCGCTCGCTGTCGTCGTGGGCCGTGCCGACGAGTGTGCGCTAATTCAGTTGCGCTTGCCCCTGAGCTGTTGCGCCGCGCGATATCGAGCTTCGGCCTCGGTGAGCTCGGCTTGTGCGCGCGCCAGGTCGATGGCGCCGTGCTTGCCTTCGAGCATCTCGCGTGCGCGCTCGCGCGCGGCGAGCGCCTCCGACTCGTCGAGCTGGTCGGCGTGCAGCGCGCTGTCGGCGAGGACGGTGATCAGGTGCGGTTGGATCTCGAGGATGCCGCCCGTCACGTAGAACAGCTTCTCGCCGTCGCCGCTTTGCACGCGCACGGAGCCGGGCTTGAGCGTGGTGATGAGCGGCGCGTGCCGCGGCGCGATGCCGACCTCGCCGGCCTTCGCGGGCGCGAACACCATGTCGGCTTCGCCGCTGAAGATCTCGCCCTCGGCGCTGACGATGTTGACGTGAATGGCCACGCGTTCTCCGCTCTTGCCTTACTGCACTTTCTTGGCTTTCTCGACGGCCTCTTCGATGCCGCCGACCATGTAGAACGCCTGCTCGGGCAAGTGGTCGTACTCGCCGCCGACGATGCCCTTGAAGCTCCGAATCGTCTCTTTGAGCGACACGTACTTGCCGTCGATGCCCGTGAACGCCTGCGCGACCGAGAACGGCTGTGAGAGGAAATTTCGGATCTTGCGCGCACGCTGCACGATGAGCTTATCGTCTTCCGAGAGCTCGTCCATACCCAAGATCGCGATGATGTCCTGCAGCTCCTTGAAGCGCTGCAGCACGGCCTGCGTGCCGCGCGCCGCGTCGTAGTGCTCTTGGCCGACGACGTTCGGGTCGAGCAAGCGGCTCGTCGAGTCGAGCGGATCGACGGCCGGATAGATGCCGAGCTCGGCGATCTTGCGCGACAGCACGAGCGTCGCGTCCAAGTGCGCGAACGTCGTCGCCGGCGACGGGTCGGTCAAGTCGTCGGCCGGAACGTAAATGGCCTGGAACGACGTGATCGAGCCGGTCTTCGTCGACGTGATGCGCTCCTGCAGCACGCCCATCTCCTCGGCGAGCGTCGGCTGGTAACCGACCGCGCTCGGCATACGGCCGAGCAGCGCCGACACCTCGGTGCCCGCGAGCGTGTAGCGGTAGATGTTGTCGATGAACATGAGAACGTCCTTGCCCTCGTCGCGGAAATACTCGGCCATCGTGAGGCCCGTGAGCGCCACGCGCAGGCGGTTGCCGGGCGGCTCGTTCATCTGGCCGAACACGAGCGCGACCTTGTCGAGCACGCCCGCTTCTTTCATGTCGTGGTAGAAGTCGTTGCCTTCGCGCGTGCGCTCGCCGACGCCCGCGAACACGGAGGTGCCGCCGTGCGCCTTGGCGATGTTGTTGATGAGCTCCAGCAGCGTGACGGTCTTGCCGACGCCGGCGCCGCCGAACAGGCCGACCTTGCCGCCCTTCGAGATCGGCATGATCAAGTCGATGACCTTGATGCCGGTCTCGAGGAGCTCGGTCGAGGCCGCTTGCTCCTCGTACGACGGCGCTGGGCGGTGGATCGGCCACGTTTCCTTGGCGCCGATATCGCCCGCGTCATCGATCGGGTCGCCGAGCACGTTCATGATGCGGCCGAGCGTCTTCGCGCCCACGGGCACCGAGATCGCCTTGCCGGTGTTCGCAACGCTCAAGCCGCGGCGCAAGCCTTCCGACGTGCCCATCGCGATCGTGCGCACGACACCGTCGCCGAGCTGCTGTTGCACCTCGAGCGTCAAGTTGCGGTCTTGCAGCTTCAGCGCGTCGTAGACTTTCGGAATCGCGTCGCGCGGAAACTCGACGTCGACGACGGCGCCAATGACCTGAACAATCGTGCCGGTGCTCATGTTTGCTTCTCTCTAAATTAAACGGCCGCAGCGCCGCCGACGATTTCCGCGATCTCGCGGGTGATCGCCGCTTGGCGCGCTTTGTTGTACTGGAGCTGCAGGCCTTCGATGAACTTGCCTGCGTTGTCGGTCGCGGCTTTCATCGCGACCATTTTCGACGCCATCTCGCAGGCGACGTTCTCGACGGCGCCGCGATAGACCTGCGACTCGATGTAGCGATCGAGCACGCCGTCGAGCAGCGACACGGCGTCGGGCTCGTAGATGTAGTCCCAATGCTCTTGCAGCGAGTCCTTGTCGACAGCCTCGACGGGCAAGAGCTGCGAGACTGCCGGCACCTGACTCATCGTGTTGACGAACGTGCTGTGCACGAAGAACAGGCGATCGATCTTGCCTTGGCGGTAGGCCTCGGTCATGGCCGTGATGGCGCCGACCAAGTCCTGTACCTTCGGCACTTCACCCAGGTGGCTCGTGGCCGCGACGACGTTGACCTTCAAGCGCCGGAAGTACGCGATACCCTTGGCGCCGACGAGGCAGAGATCGGCCTCGACGCCCTTCTCCTGCCACTGGCGCAGCTCCTTGAGCATCTCGCGGAACGTATTGACGTTCACGCCGCCCGCGAGACCGCGATCCGTGCTGATGACGATGTAGCCGACGCGCTTGATCTCGCGCGTCTGCAAGTACGGATGGCGGTAGTCGGGATTGGCCTGCGACAAGTGGCCGATCACGGTCTTGATCTTGTCGGCGTAGGGACGCGACGCCGCCATGCGCTGCTGCGTGCGGCGCAGCTTCGACGCGGCCACCATCTCCATGGCCTTCGTGATCTTCTGCGTGCTCTTGACGCTGGCGATCTTTGTTCTGATTTCTTTACCGCTGGCCATTCAGGTATCTCATCGCGCGGCGCGAAGACGCACACCAGTATTGCCGAGACACGCCGGAAGTGCGTCCCTGCGGCTCGTCGGCGCACATCCCTGTGCGCCGACGGTCTCGGCAACACCTGTGTGCGTCTTCGCGCCGCGTACGTCATGCCACTTCCCTAATAAGTGCCGGTCTTTTTGAAGGCTTCGATGAGCGTCTTCATGTCGCCGGCGACTTGGTCGTTGTAGTCGGGCTTTTGATTGATCTGATCGAGCAGCGCCTTGCCGTTTTGGCGCGCGAATCC
>DATFFV010000303.1:0-6724 GCA_035249885.1 Gammaproteobacteria bacterium
TACTCGCGGAGCAGGACGTCTTGCAGGGCAAGGTCCAGGAGCTCGAGATCTACATCAACGGCAGGCACGACCGCTGGTCCGCGCTCAATGCGGAGCTCGCCGCCCACAAAGATGCGTTGCACCGCATGGAGAATGCGTTGCTCGACATGGACAAAACGGTCAGGGCACGAGACGCAGTCATCGCGCACCATGACGAGGAAAAGCGGCAACTCGCGGCTTCGATGCGCGAGCTCGAGCGCCAATGCTCCGAGCTCGCCGGCCGGCGCAAGGAACGCGAGGAAGCGTATGACGAGCTGCAAAAGAAGCTGGCGGCTCATGTCGCGCAGGCCGAACAGCTCAAGATCGAATATGCCAGTCGCACGAAGGAGACGGAGTTAGCCGGCAAGAACGCGCTCGACACTCAGCACCGCATCGAATCGCTCGAGGGCGGCATCAAGCGCCGCGACACGGATATCGACGCGCTGAAAGCCGAGGTCGAGCAAGCCAAGCTCGCCGCCCGGGAGCTCACGTCCGCCAAGACCGCGCTCGGGAACCGCGTCGACGACCTCGAGAAAGGGCTCGCCGAGCGCGAGCAACAACTGCAGGCGCTGCGCGACGACTTGCGCATGAGCCGCGATCAGCAGCGTCTAGACCACGAGCACTTGTCGGAGCGCACGGCGCAGCTCGCCTCGACCCAGGAGGCCTTGGAGCAGAAATCGCGGCTCGCCGAACGGCTGTCGAAGGAGCAGGACGCGGCGCAGAAGGAGTCCGTGCGGATTCGCGCCGAGCTCGACACGCTAAGCGCTCACGCAGTCGAGCTCGGTAGACTGCGCGGCGAAGCGCTGGCCGAAACGGACCAGGTCAAGCTCGCGCTCGCGGCACAGCAGGAGCTCGTCGCGAAGCTCGAGACCGAGCTCCGCGCCAAGCGAGTCGCGGCGGATATGCTCGAGCGCAGCGTCAGTCGCATCACGGACCTGGGTGCGAGCTTGGCGGCGCTCGACCAGCACATGAACGGCAGTGGCGATGGCAAGCGCCACGTAGAGCAAGCTGCGCCTCACCCCGGCGACTTTGCCGCACCTCACTCCGGCGACTTTGCCGCGACTCTTGCCGCCGACGACAGGCTGCAAGCCGCCGCGCCGGCGTCGACCGATCGCGTCGACGAGCTGTTACCCATGGACCTGCTGCTCGACGACGAGCCCAACCGGAACGTCGTCGACATCGGCGAGCGAACCGAAATCGAGGCCAGCCGCAAGCTCGTGGTCACGATCCACGGCCAGTCGTTCGACTACCCTATCTCGAAGAAGCACATGACGATCGGCCGCAGCCACAGCAACGACATTCGGATTGCGAGCCATTTCGTCAGCCGTGTTCACGCGACGGTCAGCACCAACGGCGCCGCCACGATCATCGAGGACGCCGGCAGCAGGAACGGCGTCCTCGTGAACTCGGAGCGCGTGCGGCGCCGGGTGCTACACGACGGCGACGTCGTGACCGTCGGCGACGACTCGAGCCTGCGATTCGTTGACGCGACGCGCTGACCCCGTGCGGCTCTTTGGCCGGCGCCGCGCGTTGTTACGCGGCGGTATGCTTACCCGCGCCCGCGGCCTGCGCGCGCAGGAGCAGTTGCCGGGAGCGGTTGCCGGCACCGATAATCCACGCCTCGCTCGCAACCGCAAGACCCATGGCCCAGTACATCTTTACGATGAACCGCGTCGGCAAGGTCGTGCCGCCGAAACGGTACATCCTGCGCGACATCAGCCTGAGCTTCTTCCCCGGCGCCAAGATCGGCGTCCTCGGTCTGAACGGCTCGGGCAAGTCGACGTTGCTGCGCATCATGGCGGGCGTGGACCAGGACTTCGAGGGCGAGGCGCGTCCGCAGCCCGGCATCAAGATCGGTTTTTTGCAGCAAGAGCCCGCGCTCGACGACTCGAAGAACGTCAAAGGCATCGTCGAAGAAGGGGTTGCCGACGAGCTCGCGCTCATCAAACGCTTCAACGAGATCAGCGACAAGTTCGCCGAGCCGATGCCGGACGACGAGATGAACCGCCTGCTCGAGGAGCAAGGCAAGCTCCAGGACAAGATCGATGCGATCGGCGGCTGGGAGCTCGAGCGCAAGCTCGAGATCGCTGCCGACGCGCTGCGCTTGCCGCCGTGGGACGCGAGCGTGAAGTCGCTGTCGGGCGGCGAGCGCCGCCGCGTCGCGCTGTGCCGCCTGCTGCTCTCGAATCCCGACATGCTGCTGCTCGACGAGCCGACGAACCACCTCGACGCGGAATCGGTGGCGTGGCTCGAACGCTTCCTCAAAGAATTTCCCGGCACGGTCATCGCGGTCACGCACGATCGCTATTTTCTCGACAACGTCGCGGGCTGGATCTTGGAGCTCGACCGCGGCCACGGGATCCCGTGGGAGGGTAACTACAGCTCGTGGCTCGAGCAGAAGGATCAGCGCCTCAAGCTCGAGGAGAAACAAGAGGCGGCACGCCAGCGCACGATCAAAACCGAGCTCGAGTGGGTGCGCACGAACCCCGGCGCGCGGCGTGCGAAGGCCAAAGCGCGGCTCGCGCGCTTCGAGGAGCTCACGTCGAAGGAATTCCAGGCGCGCAACGAGACCAACGAGATCTACATCCCGCCGGGCCCGCGGCTCGGGGACCTCGTCATCGAGGCCGACAACACGGCTAAGTCATTCGGCGACCGCGTGCTGTTCGAGAACCTGTCGTTCAGCTTGCCGCCGGGCGGCATCGTCGGCGTCATCGGCCCGAACGGCGCAGGCAAGACGACGTTGTTCCGCATGCTCGCGGGAACCGAGAAGCCCGACGCGGGCGTCATTCGCAAGGGACCGAGCGTGCAGCTCGCCTACGTCGACCAGAGCCGCGACACTTTGAACGACGACAAGACGGTCTGGGACGAGATCAGTCATGGCCAAGACATCATGCGCGTCGGCGCCTACGAGACGCCGTCGCGCGCCTACGTCGGCCGTTTCAATTTCCGCGGCACCGATCAGCAGAAGAAGGTCGGCTTGCTGTCGGGCGGCGAGCGCAACCGAGTGCACCTCGCGAAAGTCCTGGCGTCGGGCGGCAACCTGCTGCTGCTCGACGAGCCGACCAACGACCTCGATGTCGAAACGCTGCGCGCGCTCGAAGACGCGTTGCTCAACTTTCCGGGCAGCGCCGTCGTGATCTCGCACGACCGTTGGTTCCTCGACCGCATCGCCACGCACATCCTCGCGTTCGAGGGCGACAGCGAGGTCGTGTTCTTCCAGGGCAACTATGCCGACTACGCGGAGGATCTGCGCCGGCGCAAGGGCGACGACGCCGACCAGCCGCACCGCATCCGCTACAAGAAAATCGGTTGAGCGGCGCGGAGATGCGGCGGCTTTCGCGGCCGCACAGCGCGCGCAGCACGCGACGCCCTCGCGATACTGCTACACTCGAAAGAAAGGCCCTGCCGTGCCGATTTATGTAAACAAGAACAAGGGCTTCACTCAGCCGGAACCCCTCGCGCGCGAATGCCCCCATTGCGGATCGCACGCCCAGCTATTGCCCGTCGCGGCGCCGTCGTTCGAGGTGCTCGTGCAGACCAAACCCAGGCACGTCGGCATCGTGTTTCGCTGCGCGGCCTGCAACGAGCCGCGTTTCCTGCGCGCGGCCGTGCGCGCGGTCGGCGCGGACACGATCGAGCTCGCACCGAACCTCGTCGAGGTCGAGCGCACGCGCGAGCGGTTTCAGTACGCACACCTGCCCGACGGCATCGAGCAACTGCTGCGCGAGACGCTCGACTGCTACTCCTTGGGCGCGCACCAGGCGTTCGCAACGATGTGCCGGCGCACGACGCGCACGGCGCTGCGCTCGCTCGACACTGCCGCCCAGGGCCGTTGGCAAGACAGCGCGAGCGACGTGCTGCGCGCCTGCGAGATCGACGCCGTGACGACGCATACGATCGAAACCGTGCTGTTCGGCGACGAGCCCGAGCCGCCCACGATCACACCCGACGAGGCCGCCGTGCTCGTCGAGGTGCTCAAGGACCTGTTCTACCAGAGCTACGTGAGAACGGCGAAGTTGCGCGCGGCCATGCGCATGCGCCGCTTCTTCGCGAGCGAGAGCGCGGGCAACGTCACGCCGATCGATCGCGACGGCTGGCGCGAGCTCGCCTGACGGCGCCATCCCTGGCGGTCAGTTCGGCGCCATCAAACCCTTCGAGTACGACACCTTACCCGTCGCGTCGACGATGATCGTCTCGTAGTCGGGATACGACTCGATGAGCTTTAGGCCGCGCTCGACGCCGAGCACGAAGATCGCCGTGCCGAGACCGTCGGTCAGCGTGGCGTCGGGGCCAATGACCGTCGCTGTGAGAATCCCTTCCGTCGGGCGGCCCGTGGCGGGATTGATGATGTGGTGATAGCGCCGGCCGTTCTCCTCGAAATAGCGCTCGTAGTCGCCCGACGTGGAGATCGCCTCGTCGACGAGCGGCAGCCTCGTCACGACCTCGTCGGCCGCGCGCGGATGGCGGATGCCGACGATCCACGGCTGGCCGCGGCGGTCACCGATGACGCGCGAGTCGCCACCCGCGTTCAAGATGGCGTGCTCGACACCGCGCGCCCGGAGCATCGTGGCGGCCCGCTCGACGACGTAACCTTTCGCGATGCCGCCCAAGTTGACGCGCACGCCCTGCGCCTCGAAGAAGATCGTGCGGTGCGCGCGATCGAGCACCACGTGACGATAGTTAATCGCGGGAAGCCGCGATGCGATCTCAGCGTCCGTGGGCCGTCGGTGGGCGCGGAAATCGTAGAGATAGCCGACGCTGTCGTAAGTGATGTCGAACGCGCCCTCGCTCGCGACCGACAGCTCGAGCGAGCGCTCGACGAGCGCGTAGAGCTCCTCGCTGATGACGATCGGCGCCGCGGCAGCCCGAGCGTTGACGCGCGAGATCTCGCTGTCGGGCTTGTAGGTGCTCATCGCCGCGTCGATGCGCCGATACTCGGCGAGGATCTCGGCGACGAGCTCGCGGCCGCGCGCCGCGTCGTCGGCCCAGAGCTCGACGGAGCAGCGTGTGCCCATGAGATCGATGGCCTCGCCGAACCACTCGGCGCGCGCCGGTAACGCGTTCGAGGCGAGGGCGACGAGCGCGAGCGCCGCTCGTCCATAGCGCCGCGCCGAGCACCGGCGTATTCTCGCAGCCTCCGCCACTGGAAGGAGTTTGCCCGTGGGACTGATCGTCACGCTCGTCATCATCGGCGCCATCATCTGGTACGCCATCTCCGTGTACAACAATCTCGTGAACTCGCGCAACCGCGTGGGTAACGCTTTCTCCCAGATCGACGTGCAGCTCACGCGCCGCTACGACCTGATCCCGAATCTCGTCGAGGCCGTCAAAGGCTACATGGGCCACGAGCGGGGCACGCTCGAAGCGGTCATCAATGCGCGCAACGCGGCGTCCGCGGGGCTCAAAGTAGCCGCGGCCAACCCGTCCGATCCCGAGGCGATCAAAGCGCTGGCCGCGGCCGAGGCGACGCTCGGCGGCACGTTGGGCCGCCTGTTCGCGCTCGCCGAGGCGTATCCCGACCTCAAAGCCAATCAGAACATGCAGCAGCTACAAGAGGAGCTCACGTCGACGGAGAACAAGGTCGCGTTCGCGCGCCAAGCGTTCAACGACGCCGTGCTCGGCTACAACAACGCCTGCCAGAACTTCCCGGGCAACCTCTTCGCGAACGGTTTCGGCTTCAAGGTCGCCGAATATCTCGAGATCGAGCAACCCGAGAAGCGCGCCGTGCCGAAGGTGTCGTTCAACTGACGCCGCGCGGCGCCTAGCTCCTTGGACTTTTTCGCGCGCCAAGAGCAGTCGCGCCGCACGAGCCGCACGCTCGTCGGCGTATTCTTGCTTGCGTTCGTCGTCGTCGCGCTCGCCACGACCGCCGTCGTCGCGGTTGCGCTGCGCGGCTACACGCAAAACAACGCCCTGTCCGTGAGCACGGACACCTGGCGCGAGTGGCTCGCGGGGCACGGCGGCTTCGTGGCCGCCGTCGCGCTCGGCACGTTCGGCGCCATGCTGCTCGCGAGCTTCTACCGTGCCGCCTCGATCTCGCGCGGCGGCGGTCAGGTGGCGCGCATGCTCGGCGCGACACGCGTCGAAGGCGCGGGCAACGATCCCGCGACGCGGCGGCTCGTCAACGTCGTCGAGGAGATGGCGCTGGCCTCCGGCGTGCCCGTGCCCGAGATCTACGTGCTCGAGCAGGAAGCCGGCATCAACGCGTTCGCGGCCGGCAAGACGCCGGCCGATGCCGCGATCGCCGTCACGCGCGGCGCCCTCGAGCTTCTTACGCGCGCCGAGCTCCAAGGCGTCATCGCGCACGAGTTCAGCCACGTCTTGAACGGCGACATGCGCCTGAATCAGCAGCTCATCGGTCTCTCCTTCGGCATCCTCGTGCTGTCGCTCGTCGGCCGCTGGCTGCTGCGCAGTGTCCGCTACGCGCGGCCGCGGCGCGGCAAGAACAGCGGCGGCGTGGCCGCGGCGCTCGCGATCGGCGCCGTGCTGAGCATCATCGGGGGCCTGGGCGTGCTGCTTTCGAGGCTCATCAAAGCCGGCGTGTCGCGGCAACGCGAGCGTCTGGCCGATGCGTCGGCCGTGCAGTTCACGCGCGAGCCCGAGGGGCTCGCCGGCGCGTTGAAGAAAATAGGCGGCTACTCGGCGCGGATAGAGTCGGTCGACACCGAGGAGGTCGCGCACATGCTCTTCGAGCACGGCTCCGGCC
>DATFFV010000304.1:0-4837 GCA_035249885.1 Gammaproteobacteria bacterium
GACGCGCTGCCGGCCTTCGAGCGCACGCTGATCCTGACGGCGCTGCGTCGCGCTCGCGGCAAGCGGCTCGAAGCCGCGAAGCTTCTCGGCTGGGGCCGCAACACGCTGACGCGCAAGATCAAAGAGCTCGGCCTCGAAGGCCGCGTTTGACGGTCTTGGGGGCGGCCGGCGCGAGGGATGGAGACTCTTCACCTCCGCGCCCACCGCGGCCGGTGTGAGGGATGTTTCGTGATCCTGCCCGCCGGCCCCCGCGAAAGTGGGCCATCGCGGCTCGACACGCGTCCGGATGCCCCACGCACCGGGGTCCAATGCAAGCTTCGAAGACGGCGCCCGGCCCACGTCGGGTCTGACGGGCGCCGACGTAGCCATAGGGCCGCCGGGCAGGAGCGCGAGACATCCCTCGCGCCGGCCGCCACCACCACGCCCCCGCGAGACATCCCTCGCGCCGGACCGCTACCACTCAGCGTAACCGGTCACACTAAGCGCGGCGGCGCGCGATATCCGCTCCGATCATTTCGGCGAGCCGTAGCGCGGCGACGCCGTCGGCGCCGGAGACCACGCACGGTTTGTCGCTGACGATGGCGTCGACGAAGGCTTTGGTTTCGGCGAGCAGCGCGTCGCCCTTCTCGAGGTTCCAGGTTTCTTCTTTGAGCGGTGGCTCACCCTCGCGCCACTCGCCTTGCTTCGTGACGCGGCGGACCTCGCCGTTGCCGAAGTCGATCGACACGTACTGGTTCGGCTGAAAGACGCGGAAGCGCCGCTGCGGCGTCGTGGAGACGCGCGAGGACGTTACGTTCGCGACAGCGCCGTTGGCGAACTCGATGCGCGCGTTGGCGATGTCGATATCGTCCATGAGCACGGGGATGCCGACCGCCGAGACGTTCGTGGGCTCCGCGGCGACGAGCGACAGGATCACGTCGAGGTCATGGATCATGACGTCGAGGATCACATTCACGTCGGCGCCGCGGCCCTTGAACGGCGCGAGCCGGTGGCATTCGATGAACCGCACCGTCGTCAGCGTCTCGCGCGCTGCGAGCAGCGCGGGATTGAAACGCTCGACGTGGCCGACTTGCAGCTTGAGCCCGCGCGCCGCGGCGAGCGCCGTGAGGACCGCGGCCTCGCTGCTCGTGCGCGTCATCGGCTTCTCGACGAGCACGTGCACGCCGTGCTCGAGAAAGAAACGGGCGAGCGTGAAGTGCTCGGCCGTCGTCGCGGCGATCGTCACGGCATCGACCTTGCCGACGAGCTCGCGGTGGTCCATGCAGACGCCCGCGCCCACCTCGGCTGCGACCGTGCGGCATCGCTCGGCATCCTTGTCGCAGACGGCGACGAGCTCCACGGAGTCGAGCGCGCGGTGTTTCTGCGCGTGGAACCGCCCGAGGTAGCCGACGCCGACGATGGCCGTGCGTAGCTTGCTCACCCGCGTGCGATCCCACGCTCGGAATTGCGGATGAACTTAAGCAGGTGCTCGATCGCCGGGGTCGCGGCGCATTCCGCGGCGATGCGCGCCGTGACCTCGGCGATCGTGAGCGTGCGGTCCAGCACGAGCCGCATCGCGTTGTCGATGTTGCGCCGCTCGGCCGCATCGAAGCCTGCGCGCTTGAGCCCCACGCGATTCACGGCGCGCGGCGTGGCCCAGTGACCTTCGGCGATCGCGAACGGCACGATGTCCTTGTTGGCGAACGCGCCGGCCGCCATGAACGAGTACGCTCCAACCCGCGTGAACTGCGTGAAGCCCGTGAGACCGCTCACGAGCGCGTGATGCTCGACGGTGACGTGACCCGCGAACTGCGCGCCGTTGACGATGACGATGTGGTCGGCGAGCTGGCAATCGTGGCCGACGTGCGTGTAGGCCATGATGAAATTATGGTCGCCGACGCGAGTGACGCCGCCGCCTTTCGCGGTCCCGACGTTGATGCTCACGAACTCGCCGATGCGGTTATGCGAGCCTATGTCGAGCGCCGTGTAGGCGCCGCCCTCGTAGCCCAAGTCCTGCGGCGGGCCGCCGAGCACGGCGCCGTGCTGAATGCGATTGTTCGTGCCGATCGTGACGCGGCCGTAGCGGCTGCCGATGCGTGCATGCGACTCGACGATCGTGCCCGCGCCGATCTCGACCTCGCCTTCGATGACGCAGTACGGCCCGATCTCGGCGTCCGCGGAGATCGCGGCGCGCTCGCTCAGGATGACGCTCGGGTGAATGCTCAACGAACCGTCCCGGTGGCGTCCTGCTCAGCCGCTCGCGGCTTGATTCAACGCCTTGGCGGGGTCGATGCCGCCGATGAGGTCGGTGATGCTCGTGAAGCGGTGCACGCGCAGGTACTCCTCGATGCCGGCGTTGACCTTGACGGGCGCCAGCGGGTCGTAGAACAGCGCCGTGCCGAGGCCGACCGTCGTCGCGCCCGCGAGCACGAACTCGAGCGCGTCGCGCGCGGTCGCGATGCCGCCTTGGCCGATGATCGGAATGCCGCGCGCGCGGCACTCCTGGTACACCTGATAGACCTTGAGCAATGCGATCGGGCGAATCGCCGGACCGGAGAGGCCGCCTTGGATGTTGCCGATGATCGGCTGGCGCGTCTCGACGTCGATGGCCATGCCCATGAGCGTGTTGATCACGGCGAAACCGTCGGTGCCGGCCTCGATGCAGGCGCGCGCGTTCGCGCGGACGTCGGTCTGGTTCGGTGAGAGCTTCGTGATCAACGGCTTCTTCGTCATCTTGCGGCAAGCCGCGACGACACGCGCCGACATGTCGGGGTAGTTGCCGAACGCGACGCCGCCTTCCTTGACGTTCGGGCAGCTGATGTTGATCTCCATCGCGTCGATCGACGAGTCGTCGAACCGCTGCGTGACCTCGGCGTATTCCTCGATCGTCGAGCCGCAGACGTTGGCGATGAAGCGCGTCTCCTTGAAGTCGAGCGTCGGCAGGATCTTCTTCACGACGTAGTCGACGCCGGGGTTTTGCAGCCCGATCGCGTTGAGCATGCCGGCCGGCGTCTCCCAGACGCGATGCGGTGGGTTGCCCAAGCGCGGCGCGAGCGTCGTGCCCTTGAGAACGATGGCGCCGACGGCGGCGTTGCTGAACCCCTCGATTCTTGTGTACTCCTCGCCGAAGCCGACGCAGCCCGAGAGCAGCACGATCGGCGAATTGAGCTTGAGGCCGCAGAAGTCGAGCTTGAGACGGCTCATGAGCGCGTGGGGGCTCCGTGCATCATCGGGGCGCAATTATCGGTGAGCGGGGGACGTTCTGCCACCGCGTCGGGCCCGCGGCGGTGTGTCTCGCGCTTCGCTCGTCGGCCAATGATTTGGGGTCGCTCGTGAGAGGGGGCGTGGGCCGCGGGGCGTCTTCGAAGCTTTGCATCGTGACCCGGGGGGGCGGGCCATCCGGTAGCGAACGTCGAAGCTGTGGCCCACTTTCGTGTGGCCGACGGGCTGTGCGCGAAACACACCGCCGCAGACCCGCCGCTGCCGGTGCGCTCCGTCGGTGACGGGCGAAGCGCGAGACACACCGTCGCGGGCCCGGCGCGGCAACCCCTATGATGCGCGAACCATGTTTCACGTGGTCCTGTTCCGCCCAGAGATCCCACCGAACACCGGTAACCTGATAAGGCTGTGCGCGAACGCTGGGGCGACACTGCACCTCGTCCACCCGCTGGGCTTCGACCTCAGCGACGCGCAGGTCAAGCGCGCCGGTCTCGACTATCACGAGATGGCGTGCGTGCGTGAGCACACGGACCTCGACGCGTGCCTCGCGGCCGTCGCGGCTGGAAGAGTGTTCGCGCTCACGACGCGCGCGACGCGCTCCGTCTACGACGCCAAGTTCGCGGCCGGGGACGTGTTCCTGTTCGGGCCCGAGACGAGCGGCTTGCCGCCGGCGGTGCTCGACAAAGTCGCGCCTGAGATGCGCCTGCGCATCCCCATGCGTGCGGGCAACCGGAGCTTGAATCTGTCGAACGCCGCGGCCGTCACGGTTTACGAGGCGTGGCGGCAGCTCGGCTTCGCGGGCAGTACTACCCCAGCTCGGAGCTGATCGGGCGGCGCATCAGCGCCGCGACTGCGGCGCGCGGGTCGGCGCCCTCGTGGAGTACCTTGTTGAGCTGCTCGACGATCGGCATCGGCACCTTGTGCTGCACCGCGACGCGGTGCACGGCACGCGCGCCGTTGTAGCCTTCGACGACCTGACGGATCTCGCGGAGCGCGTCGCGCGCGCTCTTGCCGCGCGCGAGCATCAGGCCGAAGCGACGGTTGCGCGACTGATCGTCGGTGCAGGTGAGCACGAGATCGCCCATGCCGGCGAGCCCCATGAAGGTCTCGGCGCGCCCGCCGAGCGCGGCACCCAAGCGCGTCATCTCGGCGAGCCCGCGCGCAATGAGCGCGATGCGCGTGTTGGAGCCGAAGCCGAGCCCGTCGCAAATGCCGGCGCCGATCGCGTAGACGTTCTTCGTCGCTCCGCCGACCTCGACGCCGACGACGTCGGTAGACGTGTAGGCGCGGAACGTCTCGCTGCTGATGCGCTCTGCGAGCCGCTGGGCATAGTCCAAGTCCGCGGACGCGATCGTCATCGCCGTCGGCAGGCCCGCGCCGACCTCACGCGCGAACGTCGGTCCCGCGAGCACGGCCGTCGGCAGGCTCGCGGGCAGGAGCTGCCCTGCGACTTGATACGGCAACAGGCCCGTGTCGAGCTCGAAGCCCTTCGTGGCCCAGGCAAGCCGGCGCAGCGGCAAGGCAGCGAGCGCCGTGAGCGTCTCGCGCAGCGCGTGGCTCGGCACGGCGACGAGCACGTCGTCGGCCGGCGTCACGGCCGCCGCGAGATCGGCCGTGACCTCGAGCCGCTCGGGGAACG
>DATFFV010000305.1:0-3399 GCA_035249885.1 Gammaproteobacteria bacterium
AGAACGCCGGCCCGATCCGCGTCGTGTTCATTCTGATGCAGGGCGCCGTGGGTTTCGTGCTGCTGATAGCCTGCGCCAACGTCGCCAACATGATGCTGAGCCGCGCGCTCGGCCGGATGCGAGAGACGTCGGTCCGCGCGGCCATGGGGGCCTCGCGCTGGCGGATCGTCCGGCCACTGCTCGTGGAAGCCGTGCTGCTGAGTTTCCTCGGGGGAACGGCCGGTCTGATCGTCGCGATATTCGCCGTGCGCGCCTTCGACGCCGCCGTCGCCAACGTCGGCAAACCATCCTGGATCCAGTTCGGGATGGACTACATGGTGTTCGTTTACTTCGCGGCCGCGTGTCTCGTGAGCGCGGTGCTCTTCGGGCTCATGCCGGGGCTGCAGGCCTCGCGCGTCGAGCTGGCCGGCACGCTCAAGGAAGGCTCGCGCGACTCCGGGTCGAAACGCGGCGGTCTCGTTTCGGGCGCGCTGGTGGTGTTCCAGTTCACGCTGGCGGTGATCCTGCTGGTCGGCGCCGGCCTGTTCGTCCGCGGGCTCCTCGAGCAACGCGCGAGCATGGAAGGCCTGCCCGCCGACGAGGTTCTGAGCGCCGGCATCCAGCTCCCCGCCGACCGCTACCCCGACGACGAATCCCGCTTCCGCTTCTACGACCGGCTGCTGACGAGCCTCGAGGGAACACCCGGGCTGCGGCAAGCCGCGCTCGTTTCGAATCTGCCCGCCACGGGCGGCGCCACTCTCGCGTATCAGCTCGAAGGCGAGCCCGAAGCCGAGCCCGGAGTGCGGCCCACGGCTCTGCGCGTGGCCATGTCACCGGGTTACCTAGAGCTACTCGACGTGCCGATCCTCGCGGGGCGGGACTTCGACGATCGCGACGGCTTCGCCGGCCGAGATTCCATCATCGTGACGAGCGACTTCGCCGCGCGAGTGTGGCCCGGTGAGGCGCCGCTCGGTAAGCGGCTTCGCGTGTATCCGGAACCGCCTCCGCCGAATGCCGGGGCGGAGGCGGCCGAGCGCTCGCAGCCCGGCACGTGGCTCAGCGTCGTCGGGATCTCCGGGGATCTCGAGCAGTCCCCGAACGAGCTGCGACCGCCGCCGCTGTTCTTCATTCCGTATGCCCCGGGCGGGTACGGCGCGATGACCGTCGTGCTGCGATCGAGCGGCAATCCGGCGGCGCTCGCCGCGCCTTTGCGAGCCGCCATGCGGCAGATCGACCCCGACCGCGCCTTGGCGAACGTGCGGACGATCGAAGAGATGTCGTACGAGCAGGGTTGGTATCTGCGCGTGTTCGGCAGCGCGTTCTTGATTTTCGCGGCCGGCGCGCTGCTGCTGGCCTCGATCGGGATCTACGCCGTCGTGGCGCAGACCACCGCACGGCGCACGCAGGAGATCGGCGTTCGGATGGCCCTCGGAGCGACCTCGCCAGGCATCCAACGGCTCGTCGTCGGGCGGGGCTTGAAGCAACTCGCCGCAGGAACGGTGCTGGGCCTTGCCATCGCCTTTGCGGTCACGCGGCTCATGGGCGAGCTCCTGTACGGCGTCTCGCCGAGCGATCCCGTGACGTTCGGCTCGGTGATCGGAATCATCACGCTCGTGGGGCTCGCAGCGCTCTGGCTTCCGGCGCGCAGCGCGGCCCGACTGGATCCATTGAAGGCGCTGCGGCACGAATGAGCCGCCGCGAAGCTGAACGTACTTGAAGTGGTTTCGAGGACCCCTCCACGGAGGGGCACTTGCACGGCCGCGGTGCGAGGTCGCGTTCTATCCGCCGATCCGCAGCGCGACCTGAGCGGCCCTGGCAGCGCTCTTGACGATGCCGGTCGCGATGTTCGGGCTCTCGGGATTCACATCGACGGAGCGGTCGCGCGGATTGACGACGAGATCCATCTCCTCCATCGGAATCGCCCCGAGCAGCACCTCATCGCCGAGCACGAGGGCACCGACGAAGCCCGTGCGGTTCTTGAAGCGCAAGACGATCGGGCCGACGTAGGGGTACGTTGCGCGCGAGCCGTCCGCGAGCTTCACCTCGCGCTGCTCGCGGACCTCGAGCTTGAGCTGGAGGCGCACGTGCTCGGGGATGCAGAGGAATACCGAGCCCGTGTCGGCGAGCGCGGCCACCTCGATGGTCGCCAGCGCGGGCTCGCGTGGGTTGCTGAGTTGCAGCTTCGTCATGACGAGCCCCATGCCCGGGAATCTATCGGTTCCGCAGAGCCAAGCGTACCCCAGAAATCCGGGTGAACGTCCAGTCCCGGAGCCCCCCCCCCGATCGCGCCGGAAATCCGAGGACGAGGACGCCAGTAGTGCCCGATTCCCTATAATGCACGCCAGACGCGGAATAAGAATAACGAGCGGAGCACCTCGCCAATGACCACCGGCTTCTTCGGCGACATCGGCAAAATCCCGTACGAAGGGCCTGAGAGCTCGAACCCGCTCGCCTTCCGCTGGTACGACGCCGATCGCGTCGTGCTCGGCAAGCGCCTCGAAGACCACCTGCGTTTCGCCGTGTGCTACTGGCACACGTTCGTCTGGACTGGCGGCGACGCGTTCGGCGGCCAGACGCTCGAGCGGCCGTGGTTCGGCGACACGATGGACGCGGCCAAACAAAAGGCCGACGTGGCGTTCGACCTGTTCACGACGCTCGGTGTGCCCTACTACTGCTTCCACGACGCCGACGTGCGCCCCGAGGGCGCGACGTTCGCCGAGAACACGCAGAACCTGAACGCCGCCGTCGACTACCTCGAGCGCAAGCAAGCCGAGACGGGCGTGAAGCTGCTCTGGGGCACGGCGAATCTGTTCTCGCACCGTCGCTACATGGCCGGCGCCGCGACGAACCCCGACCCCGACGTGTTCGCGTTCGCGGCCGCGACGGTCAAGACCTGTATCGACGCAACGAAACGTCTCAACGGCGAAAACTACGTCCTGTGGGGCGGCCGCGAAGGCTACGAGACGCTGCTCAACACCGATCTAAAACGCGAGCTCGATCAGCTCGGGCGATTTCTCTCGCTCGTCGTCGACTACAAGCACAAGATCGGCTTTACGGGCACGATCCTCGTCGAGCCGAAACCGCAGGAGCCGACGAAGCATCAATACGATTTCGACGTCGCGTCCGTGTACGGCTTCCTGAAGCGTTACGGCCTCGAGCGCGAGGTCAAGGTCAACATCGAGCACGGCCACGCCGTGCTCGCGGGACATTCGTTCGATCACGAGATCGCGCTCGCCAACGCGCTCGGCATCTTCGGCTCGATCGACATGAACCGCAACGACTACCAGTCGGGCTGGGACACGGATCAGTTCCCGAACAACGTGCTCGACACGGCGCTCGCCTACTATCAGATCTTGCGCGCCGGCGGCTTCACGACGGGCGGCACGAACTTCGACGCGAAGCTGCGCCGCCAGTCGCTCG
>DATFFV010000306.1:0-3394 GCA_035249885.1 Gammaproteobacteria bacterium
TCGGCGTCGAATCTCCGCCGCTATGCGTCGGTCGAGGCGCGGGGCTTGCTCACGGCGGCCGGTCGCGCGCGCCCACCCACGGGCCGCCTCGCTGTCGCGCCGCCGCGCCGCGAGTGGGTACTGCCCGCGTACATGAAGCGCGCGCTCAAGGCCAATCCGCGCGCGTGGCGCCATTTCGAGGAGCTCGCCCCGTCTTATCGCCGCAACTACGTGGGCTGGGTCGACTCCGCCAAGCGAGCCGAGACCAAAGCGCGCCGCCTCCGCGAAGCCGTTCAACGCCTCGCGCGCGGCGAAAAGCTCGGCCTCAAGTAACGGATCGTTAGCGCTCGAACGCCTCGGCGACCGGCACGATCTCGATACGCTCAACCGCGAGCGAAAGCGGCCACGCGGCGATCTCGACGTCCTCGGCCATGATCTCGTCGGGCTTCGGCGTGGCGTAAGTGATCGGCGTCGGCGCATCGCTCGCGAGCCGCGCGCGCATGTTCGCGGCGTCGCCCGTCACGATCGCGAACTTGAGGTCGCGATACGTGAGGTGCCGCTTGATCGCCGCGTTGACTTCCTCGAGCGTGAGCTCGTCCATGAGGCGGCGAAAGCGCGCGAGGTGCCCGTCGCCGTCGATGCCGTAGAACTTGTCGTCGACCGCGTAGCCGAGCCGCGCGCTCGTCGTCTCGGCGAAGTGTAGCGAGTACTTCTTGAGGAACGTGCGCGTGAGCTCGAACTGCTCGGCCGTCATGCCGTTGTCGACCAAGAGCTGTAGCTCGCGCAGCGCAGCGCGCAGTGCGAACGGCGCCTGCTCGTTCGGCAGCGTGCGAATCCAGACCTCGAAGAGCTGCGTGCGCCGCGGCACGTTGACGGGCGGCATGTCGCGCTGACCGCCCTCGGGGAACGCTTCGATGTACGAGTAGTCGCCGTAGTTGAGTCCCCGCGCTTCGCGGATCACGTTGAACAGATGGCTTGCCTGGTTGCGGTGCTCGCCGAGCCACGAGTTCGCGATCCAGAGCGCGTAGAAGTCGCGCTCGCCCCGGTGCACGTCGATGGGCACACCGAAGCTGATCGAGGCATCGGCGCCGGGCTTGTCGATGAGCACCGCCGAGCGGCCCGAGACGGGGGCGGGGTGGATCGCGGGCGGCGCCGCGGCTTCGCCTGCGGGCAACTCCCCGACCGCGGCGGTCAGCCGCGTAACGAGCGCTTCGTCGAAGCCGCCGCCCAGAGCGAGCAGCACGTTGCCACGCGTGTAGTGGCGCCGATAGAACTCGCGCACGTCGTCGAGCGTGACGGCCCGCAGGCCCGCGACCGTGCCTTCGCTCGGGTGCGCGTACGGCGTGCCGCGGAACACGAGCTCGCGCAGCGCGGCCTTGCCGAGCTCCTCGTCGGAGGAGAAGCGCAGCGTGTTCTCGATGGCGTTGACGGCGTCGCTGCGCACGCGCTCGAAGTCTTCGGGATCGAACCGCGGGTGCAGGAACGCATCGGTGAATAGCTCGAGATACGCGTCGAGGTTGTCGCGGTGGACGCGGCCCGTGAGCGTGCTGCGCTCGACGTCGACGCGCATGCCGTAGCTCGCGGCGAGGGGGTAGAGGGCCGCCAAGATCTCGTCGAGCGAGCGCGCCTCGGTCGCGGCCTCGGCGAGCATCTCGCCCGTGAGGAACGCGAGGCCTTCCTTGCCGGGTGGGTCGTTCTGCGAGCCGACCGCAAATTGCAGCGAGAACGAAATCGTGGGGTCGGCGGCGACGTTCATGAGCACCACGGTGAAGTCCTCGGGAGTGACGGAGGGCGCGGGCTCGCGTGAGCAGCTCGCCGCGAGCGCGGCCAGCACCGCGAAGCCGATTTGCTCGATGCGCGTCACGGCCGCGACCGGAGCACGCCCACGGTGCGCCGCTCGGTGCGGAGATACTGCTCGGCCGCCGCGTGCACGTCCTCGGGTGTGATCGCCGCGTAGGTCGCGTAGAGCCGGTCGAGGCCGCCCAAGTCGCCGCTCAGCGCAACGAACTGCGCCACGCGTCCACCCACGGCTTCGGGCGTCTGTAAGCCCATGAGAAAGCCGTAACGCAAGCGACGCTTCAAGTCGGCGAGCCGCCCGGCATCGGGCGGCGTGTCGCGAAACTGCGCGACGGTCTCGTCCATGACGCCGAGCACGTAGTCGACCTTGGCCGGATCCTTGATGCGCGCGTACATCTCGAGCAGGCCGGGGTCGCGGTTGTACGAGGCGCCGGCGTCGAGACTCTCGACGACCTGCTCATCGAGCACGAGCCGTTTGTACATTTCGCTGGTCTCGCCGAACGCGAGGTCCGCGAAGAGATCAGCGGCGACGCGCACGCGATCGCCGGGATCGAAGACGGGCAGCTTGTAGGCCACGGCTAGAAGCGGCAGCGTCTGGCCGTCGTAAGCCACGTCGATGCGCCGCTCGGCCGTCTGCTCGGGCTCGACGGGGATCGCGGGCGCGACGTAGCCGCGCTGCCAGCCGCCGTAGTGCTTCTCGACGAGCGGCCAGACGTTGGCGGGCGTCACGTCGCCGGCGATCAATAGCACGGTGTTGTCGGGCCGGTAGTAGCGGCTGAAGAATTGCTTCGAGTAGTCGTAGAGCGTCGGCATGAGCGTGATGTCGCGCTCGAACCCGAGCGTCGTGTGGCCGTAAGGATGGCGCTCGAACGCGGCGCCCATGACGTCCTCGTAGAGCGCGAACTCGGGGTCGGTGCGGCTCTTGCGGTATTCGCCGTAGACGGCGCCGGCCTCGGTTTGGAACGCACCCTCGGCGTAGGACAGGTTCTGGAAGCGATCGGCCTCGATGTCCATGACTTGCTCGAGATCTTCGGCCGCCAACGCGGCGTGGTAGGCCGTGTGGTCGTCGGTCGTGTACGCGTTAAAGTTCGCGCCGATCGTCGTCATGATGCGGTTGTACTCGTCGGGCGGGTAGCGCTCCGTGCCGCGGAACATCATGTGCTCGAAGAAGTGCGCGAAGCCCGAGCGGCCCGGCTCGTACTCGTCGCGCGAGCCCGTGCGCACGATCGTCCAATACGCCACGAGGCCGTCGCTCGGCATCGGCACGACGATCACGTTGAGGCCGTTCGCGAGCGTGCGGGTCTCGGTCGGAAACGGAAGGATCGGTGTCACGGCGGGGTTCTCTTGAGCGGCCAGCGGGGCCGCGAGCAGCCAGGCGCCGAGCAGCGCCGCGACGCTCGCGCAGCCCGGCATGCGCAGGGTTCCGAAGTTCGTTGCCATCGCCGGAATTACAGCACAGCGGGCCACGTCGTGGCCACGGCGCGAGTGCTTTATGCATAGCCTCTTCGGCGCCCGGGGGCCGGCGGCGATTGTTATGATCGCGACGGATTGTACGCTCGACCACATGACAGGTAGACGGCGATGACGGCGAAGCGCAAAGCAACGATCGGGGTGATCG
>DATFFV010000307.1:0-3682 GCA_035249885.1 Gammaproteobacteria bacterium
TGAAGCCGAGCGAGCCCGTGAGGTGGCTGGCCATGGTCACGAACCACGCGCCCCAAATGAAGAACTCGAGGAACATCATGACGCTGAGGCGCACGTAAATTCCGCTGCTCAAGGATCGCTCCTCGTTGTTATTGGTCTAGGCCTCGAGCGCGCTACGCCGGGTGGTATGCCGAGTATAGCTGGGGCCGGGCAGTTCGGTGCCCCGGGGGCGGAGGGGCGCCGATGTGGCGCTCCGTGCAGTGCGGCGAGTGCGCTCCGGCGACCGCAGGCTCGCGGCGCCGGAGCGCTCGGCTACTCCGCGACTTGCCAGACTCCGGGCTGCGACTGGCAGGCGATACCCGTCTTCGTCGAGCGGTCGCGGCCCGCGACCGTCACGAGCGTGTACTCGCGGCACGGGGTGGCGCCGCGCGGGCGGTCCGCGCCGGGCGACAGCTCGTAGCGCACGCCAAGCTGCTCGTTCGTCCACGTGATGCGCTGGCGCGGCTGCGCGATCTCGAGCGCGTGGCCAAAGCAGCCGCGGTCGGCCTCGTCGAGCTCGCGCCCGATGCGGTTGCCGATGACGGCGCCCGCGATGACGCCGATGATCGTCGCGACGGGCTTGTGCTCGTCCGCGACGCGATTCGCGATCACGCCGCCGGCGATGCCGCCGATCACGGTCGCGATCTCTTGGCGGTTGCAGCTACCCGACGAGATGTCGAAATCGCGCTCCCACTGCTTGCCGGTATAGCCCACGTAATAGGGATCGTTTTTCTTGCGCCAGCCATGCGCGGGCGCGTGCGCCGGCGGTTGGGCGAACGCGGGCGCCACCCACGCGACGAGCAACCCGATCAACAGCGTGTACGTTGCGTTCCCGCGCATGTGAACTGCTCCTTCCGTGAACCAATAGGGAATTGTCGACGGCGGCTCGATGCGCCAGTGCGACCGGCGTCACACTGACGGAGAAAAGCGCAACGCCGCGGGTTCGGTGGGCCGCGGTGCGGCACATAGATTAATGTGCCGTGTATCACGTCCATGACCCCACGTTGTGTGCGGTTTGTCTACCTGTCGCCAAAGAACGACGTCACCGTTTTGCGCCAATTTTTGCGGCCCAGTTCACATAGCCGGGAAACGGATTTCACCGACACTTGCCGCGATCATCAGGGCACAGGGAAGGTGTTGGCGATGAGGTCAACGAACGTCGCACTGTTCGGGGGGATCTTGTGCGCGGTAGGCGCGCTCGGGATTGCGCAGGCGCAAGAGGCCGCGAGCGCGGAGATGCGCAGCCTCGACGAGCAGGTGCAGGAAATCAAGACCGACGTGCTCGGGATCGCGGCGGATCTGACTCGCCTCGAGGAAAAGCTCCTGTATCCGTCGGGCACCCAGCTCGCGATCTTCGTGTCGATCGCCGAGGGCGAGACGTTCCGTCTCGACTCGATGCAGATCAACATCGACGGCGCGCTCGCGACGCACTACCTGTACGGTTTCAAGGAGCTCGATGCGCTCCAGCACGGCGGCGTGCAACGCGTCTACACGGGCAACGTTCCGACCGGCAGCCACGAGATCGCGGTGTCGATCAACGGCAAGACGCCGAGCGGCGACGACTTCAACAGCAACGCCACATTCGCGTTCGACAAAGGCGTCGAGCCGAAACTGCTCGGGATCGCGCTCAACGGTCCCGCGGCCATCGACCTCGGTGAGTGGTAGGCGGCGCACTCGAGAACCACGAGCGTCGTATGACACACCCGATGCGCGTCCGCCCGGTGCTTGGCCTATTGGCGTTCGGCTTCGCGGCCGTCGCCGCGGCGGGTCCGCCCGCCGACGAGGAGGCGACGGCGCGCGACTGGTATTTCGGCGAAGCGCTCTACCACGCGCAGCAGGGCCACTTCTTCGAAGCGCTCGAGAGGCTCGACGCCGAGCTCGGTCAACACCGCGCCATCGACGAGCCGGCGCTCGACTCGCTGTACCGCAACCTGCAGGAAGCGGAGTTCTCGGTCGGCGATTTCGAGCTCAACTACCGCATGCACCATCGTGCGGGGCGCGCCATCACGGCCGTGCTCGAAGGCGCTGTCGACGAAGCCGTCCGCAACGATGCGGCGTATCGGCTCGCGCGCATCCACTTTCAGAAGGGCCAGTTCGAGGATGCGCTGCACGCGCTCGACCGGATCACGGGCCGAATGCCCGACGAGCTCGTCGCCGAGGTCGAGTTCCTGCGCGCCAACACCTACACGGGCCTGGGCCGGCACACCGAAGCCGCGGAGGTGTTGCGACGGTTGCAGAGTGCCGAGAGCCTCGAGGGCTTCGCCGCCTACAACTTAGGGGTCGCGCTGCTGGAGGACGAGCGGCGCCAGGACGCACTCGAGCAGCTCGGACGTGCCGGGCAGATCGAAAGCAGCGACGAGCCGGTGCTCGCGATCCGCGACAAGTCGAATTTCGTGGCGGGCACGCTCCTCGTCGAGACGCAGCAGTTCGATGCGGCGAAGCAGTACTTCGACCGCGTGCGCCTCGACGGACCGTTCTCGAACGCGGCGTTGCTCGCGTCGGGCTGGGCCGCAACGGCCGCCGACGACTACGAGCGCGCCGTCGTGCCGTGGTCGCTGCTCGCGCAGCGCGAGGTCACGGACGCGGCCGTGCAGGAAGCCTTGATTGCGCTGCCGTACGCGTACGGCAAGCTCGACGTCCACGGCCGCGCCGCGCTGCTGTACGCGAACGCGCTCGAGTCGTTCAGTCACGAGGTCGAACGCTTGGACGCGTCGCTCACGAGCATCCGCGAGGGCAAGTTCCTGAAGGTGCTCGTGCGCGAAGAGGTGCGGCAGGACAAGGACTGGGTCATCCGCCTGCGCTCGCTGCCGGAGTCGCCCGAGACCTACTACCTCATGGAGCTGCTCGCGTCGCACGACTTTCAGACGGCGCTCCAGAACTACCTCGATCTCGAGGATCTGCGGCGCAAGCTCGCGTCGTGGGACGTCAACTTCGACGCGTTCGACGACATGGTCGGCTTGCGGCGCGGCTACTACGAGCCGCAGTTGCCCGGCGTCGACGCCGAGTTCCGCGATCTCGACTCACGGATGCGCCTGCGGCTCGAGCAGCACGAGCTGCTCGAGAAGCGCCTGCAAGGCCTGCTCACAGCGCCGCGCCCGGAGTTCCTGGCTACGGCCGATGAGCGCGCGGTGGCGACGCAGCTGGCGGCGCTCGCGAAAGGGCTCGAAGGCAACGCGAGCCCGGCGGCCGACGCGCTCCGCCAACGCACCGCACGCCTGCAAGGTGTGGTGACGTTCGCGCTGCGCACGGAGTACCAGGACCGGCTCAACGTGTTCGCCGCGCATCTCCGCGACCTCGGCAAGGAGATCGAGACGCTCAAAGTCAAGCACGTCGAGTACGTGCGTACGCGGCAAGCGGCCGTGCACGGCTACGAAGGCTACGACACGCCGATCAGCCGCTTGCGCACGCGCGTCTCGGAAGCGCTCGGCACGGTTAACCTGCTGATGGCGCGCCAGGGCCGCGTGCTCGAGCTCGTGGCGATCGACGAGCTCGTCGCGCGCCGCGAGCGGCTGGAGACGTACGAAGGCCAGGCGCGCTACGCGCTCGCGGATAGCTACGACCGCGCTACGCGGGCCCAAGCGGAGGCGGAGGTCGCCGCGCTCCAGCCCAAGGGAGAAGCGCCGTGATTCGCCGCGGCTACCTAGGCGTAGGGATCGCGTCGCTC
>DATFFV010000308.1:0-20892 GCA_035249885.1 Gammaproteobacteria bacterium
CCGAGTTCGACTCCGTTTCGACGATCGACGTGATCGCGGGCGCCTTGACCGAGCTCGGTCACGAGGTCGAGCGCGTCGGCCACGTGCGCGCGCTCGCGGCACGGCTCGTTGCCGGTTGGCGCTGCGACCTCGTTTTCAACATCGCGGAAGGCGTCGCGGGCTTTGGGCGCGAGTCGCAGGTCCCGGCGCTGCTCGAGGCCTACGACATTCCCTACACGTTCTCCGATCCGCTCGTCTGCGCCTTGACGCTGCACAAGGGCATGGCCAAGCACGTTGCGCGCGGTTGCGGTGTGCCGACGCCGAGTTTCGCGCTCGTGACCACGGCGGCGGAGGCCGCGGCGGTGGCGTTGCCGCTGCCGTTGTTCGCGAAACCCGTCGCCGAGGGCAGCAGCAAGGGCATCGCGGCGAAATCGCTCGTGAGGTCGCGGGCAGCGCTCGTCGAAATCTGCACCGACCTGCTCGAGCGTTATCGGCAGCCCGTGCTCGTCGAGGAATTCTTGTCGGGTCGCGAGTTCACGGTCGGCATTCTCGGCGCGGGCGGCTCCGCACGTGCGCTCGCGACGCTCGAGGTGATGCTCTCCGGCGACGCCGACCCCGGGGTCTATTCGTACCGGAACAAGACGCAATGGCAGGGGCTCGTCGACTATCGGCTGCTCGAGGCCGGTCCGCTGCGTACCGAGGTCGAGAACGTGGCGCTCGCGACGTGGCGGTGTCTCGGTTGCCGCGACGCCGGGCGTGTGGACGTGCGTCTCGACGGTAAGGGGCGCGCGCAGATGCTCGAGGTCAATCCTCTCGCGGGGCTCGAGCCGGGCTATTCCGATCTGCCGATCATGGCGGAGCTCACCGGCATGAGCTACGGGGCTCTCATCGGCGAGATCGTCCGCTGCGCGTTGGCGCGTCTCCATGCCGCATAAGGTCGTCCTGCTGCACGACGCGCACGCCGCCGAGGGGCGCATCGATTCGAGCGATACGCTGCTCGAGGCGCAGGCGGTCGCCGCGGGGCTCGCGGAGCTCGGCTACGCCACGACGACGCTACCCGTCGGTCTCGACGTAGGCGCGCTGCAGCGCGCGCTCGACGATCTCGAGCCGCACGCCGTCGTCAACCTCGTGGAATCGCTCGAAGGCCGCGGCCAGCTCGTGCACGTCGTGCCGGCCTTGCTCGAGGCCCTCGGCGTGCCGTTCACGGGGTGCTCGGCGCACGCGCTCGGCGTGACGTCGCACAAGCTGTTCGCAAAAGAGCTCATGCGGCGTGCCGGAGTGCCGACGCCCGACGGGTTCGAAGGCCCGGCGGTCGCCGGCCCACCGGTCGCCGGCGCGCCGGTCGACGACGGTCCGTGGATCGTGAAGTCGGTTTTCGAGCACGCCTCGCTTGGGCTAGACGACTCGTCGGTCGTCGCCACGGGCGCCGTCGGGGACCTCATCGAGGCGCGGCGCGCAGAGTTCGGCGGCCGTTGGTTCGCCGAGCGTTTCGTGCCGGGGCGCGAGCTCAACGTGGCTTTGATCGCCGCGCCCGACGGCCCGCGCGTGCTACCGGTCGCGGAGATTCGCTTCGAGGGTTTCCCTCCGGCTAAGCCCGCGATCGTCGGCTACGCGGCCAAGTGGTACCCCCAGAGCTTCGAGTACCGCAACACGGTGCGCCGTTTCGGTGTGGAACCCGAGCTCGCGGCGCGCCTCGGCGCCATTGCCCGCGACTGCTGGCAGCTGTTCGGGCTCGCGGGCTACGCGCGCGTCGACTTTCGCGTCGACGCGGCGGGCACGCCGTGGGTGCTCGAAGTCAACGCCAATCCGTGCCTGTCGCCCGACGCCGGCTTCGCGGCGGCGCTCGCGCAAGCGGGTATCGCCTACGTCGACGCCATCGCCAGCCTCGTGGCCGACGCGCGCCAGCGTGCGAGCACGGAGCGGCCGTGAGCGCTAAACATCCCGAGTCGCAGCGAATCCGCTATCGGTCCCGCGCGCGCGCCGGGGACCGCGCCGCGCTGCGCGCCCTGGTCGCCTCGACGCGCATGTTCGATCGAGCGGAGCGCGCGATCGCGCTCGAGGTTCTCGACGAGTGGCTGCAATTGGGGCCGAAGAGCGGCTACGCGTTCTTTTTCGCCGAGCGTAACCGCGAGGTCGTCGGCTATTGCTCGTATGGTCGCGTGCCCCTCACGAAGCGCAGCTACGACCTCTATTGGATCGCGGTGTCGCCGTCGGCCCGGCGGCTTGGCATCGGCCGCGACCTCATGGCGCTGGCCGAGCGCGCCGTCGCGCGGCGCGGCGGCGGGGGGTTATACGTCGAGACGTCGTCGCGCCGGGCCTATGACGGCACGCGGCGCTTCTATCGGCAGGCCGGTTACAGGCAGGTTTCGAGGCTCACGGCCTTTTACGGGCCGCGCGACGATAAGGTCGTGTTTTGTAAAGTAATACCGGCTAAGCGCTAGGCTGCGTCGCGTGGCCCACCGACGCCAAGCCGCCGGCCGAACCAGCCCTGAAGAAATCTTATAACTGCCGGATTTTTCTAGTCATTTCGCGGCTTGACAGCCTCCGGCAACAGCCTATATGTTGCGCAGCCCGGCCCCGTGGCCGGAGCGGCGGGAACACCTGGCCGTCAAAAACGGACGAAAAGATCCGGACAGGTCGTGCAGGCAAGGAGGTTTACGATGCGTAAGCCGAAAGAGCAGGCCGAAGAGGAGAGCAGTGAGGCACACCTCTTCGAGGAGTTCGAATCGGAGGATTCTGCCGATTCGAACGACGATTCCGGCGCTCGAGAGCTGCGCAAGCCCAAAAAGCCCGCCCGGCAGCGCGTCGAGCTCCGCAGCGAGCAGCAGTCGCTGCGGCGGCAGTTGTCCGACTGGGACGACTACGGCCAAGACGACTTCGACACCAAGCTGTAACCATCCACCTGCCGAGCCGCAAGCTTAAGCGCAAGGGCCCTGCCGCGCGTCCCGCCGGGCCGGGCTCGCCTTAGCATGGCCGAGCAACCGACGGCCGCAGCAAGCGGCGCTCCTCTCGGTTTGTTCGAAGCTTTTGGGCTGGAGGTCGAGTACATGCTCGTCGACGGCGACCACCTCGACGTGGCGCCCAAGGCCGATCTGCTGCTCGAGGCCGCGGCCGGCGCGCTCACCGACGAGTGGCTGAACGGCCCGGTCGCGTGGAACAACGAGCGCGCACTGCACGTCATCGAGCTCAAGTGCAATGGACCCCGCGCTGCGCTCGCGGGCTTAGGCGCCGACTTCGCCGCCAACGTGAAGCTGGCCAACGACAAGCTCGGCCGCGAGGGCTTGCGGCTCATGCCGACGGCCATGCATCCGTGGATGGACCCGAACCGCGTCGAGCTGTGGCCGCACGGCCCGCGCCTGATCCACGACACGTTCGACCGCATCTTCTCGTGCAAAGGCCACGGTTGGGCGAACGTGCAAAGCATGCAGATCAACCTGCCGTTCGCCGGCGACGAGGAGTTCGCGCGCCTGCACGCCGCGATCCGGTTCCTGTTGCCGATCCTGCCGGGCCTGGCCGCGAGCTCGGCCGTAGTCGACGGCGAGCGCAACGGCGTCCTCGACAACCGGCTCGTCGTGTACCGCGACAACTGCGCGCAGATTCCGTCGGTGACGGGCGAGGTCGTGCCGGAGCCCGTGGGCTCGATCGGCGAGTACCACGAGCGCGTGCTCGAGCGCATCTATGCCGATTTGGCACCCCACGACCCCGAGGGCGTGCTGCGCCACGATTGGGTGAACGCGCGCGGCGCGGTCGCCCGCTTCGACCGCAACGCGATCGAGATCCGCGTGCTCGACGTGCAAGAAACGCCGCTCATGGACGTCGCCTACGCCGCGCTCATCGTCGAGGTGCTCAAGATGCTGTGCGCCGAGCAGTGGCTCGACCGCGCGGGCATGGACGCGTGGCCCACGAGCGAGCTCGGCAAGCTGCTGCGCCTCTGCGAGCGCCAGGCCGAGGCCACCGGCATCGGCGACAAGCGTTATCTCGCGGCGTTCGGCTTCCGCGGCAGCGGCACGGAGCTCAAGGGTCTCTGGGAGCACCTCGTCGAGGTCGTGTCGGCGCGCGGCAGCCTCGACGCGGCGACGGGGCGCTTGCTCGAGCACTATTTGCGTTTTGGCTCGCTCGCGACACGCATCGGTAAGGCCGTGGGCTTGCTACCATCGCGCGCCAAACTCACGAGGGTCTATGAAGGGCTCTGCGAAGCGCTCGCCGCCGACACGCCGTTCGCGCCGCCGGCTCTTTGACCTCACACTGCTTGCCACGCCACGGCACGGGGGCCACTATGCCGGGCTATTCACGACGCTAGGAATCACGATGTCTTCAGACCCGTCCGCCATACGTACCGTGCTCACGACTGCCGTGTTCGTCGACTTCGAGAACTTGGCGCTCGGCGTCGAGCAGGACAAGAAGGGGCGGTTCGATATCGAGCTCGTCCTGAAGCGCTTGCTGGAGCGTGGCCGCATCGTGTTCAAGCGCGCCTACTGCGACTGGTCGCGATTCCAGAACTTCATGCACGAGTTCCACCGGCACGGGTTCGAGATGGTCGACATCCCGAGCTCGAAGGTGTCGGGCAAGAATAGCGCCGACATTCGCATGGTCGTCGACGCGATCGACCTCTGCTACCAGAAGACGCACATCGACACGTTCGTGCTGGTCACGGGCGACAGCGATTTCTCGCCGCTCGTGTCGAAGCTCAAGGAGAACGACAAGCGCGTCATCGGCTGCGGCGTTCGCAGCTCGACCTCGGACCTGCTCGCCAACAACTGCGACGAGTTCATCTTTTACGACGACCTGATCCGCGTTTCGGAGCGCCGCAGCCGGCCCAAGCTCAAGAAGACCGAGGACAAGAAGCAGCAAGAGGCTTTCGACCGCCTGCTTGCGACGGTCACCTCGCTCGAGGCGGACTACCCGACCGTCTGGGGCTCGGCCGTCAAGCAGACCGTGAAGCGCGTCTATCCCGGCTTCGACGAGAGCTACTACGGCTACCGCAGCTTCTCGGAGCTGCTCGAGCACGCGGCCAAGGAAGGGCTCATCACGGTCGAGCGCGACGACGAGAAAGGCAACTTCCGCGTCCGTTCCGTGCACTGAGCCGCGCTCTCGCGCACCTAACCGCACTTTCGCTACCTGGTTCACAGCCGCGCGCACGAGCGCGGCGGACACTTGCCGTCACCAGGGAAGGGCGACGCCTCGCGGCGTTATGTCGCAACAGGGTACGAAAGCGGTCAGGGACGGCGTTCAGGTGATCCAGGGCACGCCTACGGCCCCGCTCACCGGCCCCACGCTGTTCCTGCGCCTCTGGCGCGTGAAGGAAGGCAAGCAGGAGCGTACGCACGCTTCGCTGTTCCTCGTGCGGCCCGGCACCGGCGACTATGTCGTCAAAGAGCTCATCCCCGACATGGAGCTCGACGTGCAGGCGGCCCTCGACAAGGCCGTCGCCATCGCCAAGCGCGGCGACGCCTCCGTGCTCTATCTCAACGCCGACCTCGACCGTATCCCGAAGCAGCGCAACATCGCCTAGGTGCCGGGTTTACGGTTTCGGTTCGCGCCGCGACGAAGGTGCTCATCACCCGGCTCGCGAACCGAAACCGTAAACCCGGCACCTCTTACGCTTGCGACGAGGTCGGAGCGGGTGGTCCCGCGTCCCTCGAGCTCGGTCCAGAGCTTACCGGGGTCGGCGTGGAAGACGAGATCGGCCGTACCCGCCACGACTTGCCACCCGCCGGCCCGAAGCTCCGCGTCGAGCTGTCCCGGTCCCCAGGCGGCATGGCCGGCATAGATCCGGAGCTCGTTCGTGCCGTCGGCGAGCCGGACCATGTCGGGCAGCGAGTCCAAGTCGATCGTGAGGAACACCTTGTCGAGGATCTCGGGCGTCGCGATCGTCGCGGCCGCGAGGCCGCGCACGAGCAACAGGGGCTGAGTCGGCGAGATCGGGCCGCCGCGGAACAGCCTTCCTGAGTAGGCGCCGATGCCGGCCGCGAGCTCTGGGAAGACCGTAGCCGGCTCGAGGTTCGTCGGCCGGTTGAGCGCCACTCCGAGCGTGCCGTTGGCATCGTTACGTAGCACGAGCACGACGGTGCGCACGAAGTTGGGGTCGGTGAGGCCCGGCGACGCGACGAGCAGCGTGCCGTTCCCGACGCTCTGGGCCGCAAGCGGTGCCGTGAGGGCGGCGGCGACGACAGCCAGCAGCGAGAGCACGCGTGTCGAACGCGGTTGCGATGAAGGCTCGATCATGGCGTCATGATAAACCGGCCGGGGTCGCGCGGGGTGTACCGTCGCGCGTTCATCCCGCGTATGATGCGCGCCCTTCGTCCGGTCCGAGGCTGCTGTGGCCGCGGGGGCGCCGGACCGGAGGACTTTGGAGCCGCGTTGACCGCCGATCTTGCCGCAACTCCTGCCGCGCGCGGTTACCGTCTGCCGGCCGAATGGGCATCCCACGAGGCCACGTGGCTTTCGTGGCCGCACAACCGCGACAGTTGGCCCGGCGTGTTCGCGGGCGTCGAGCCCGCGATGGTCGCGTTCGTGCGTGCGCTCGCCGAGTGCGAGCCCGTCTATATCAATGTTCTGGACGCCGACCACGAGCGCCACGTCCTTAGGCTGCTCGCGGCCGCCGTGCCTCCCGAGCGCCTGCGGCTCTACCGCTTCCCGACCAACGACGCTTGGGCCCGCGACCACGGCGCGATCTTCGTGACGCGCGCAACGGCTAATGAGCCCCGGCTCGCCGTCGATTTCGACTACAACGCTTGGGGCGGCAAGTACCCGCCATACGATCTCGACCGGGAGATCGGTCGGCAGATGGCGGAAGCGCTCGGCGTGCCGCGCTACGCGCAGCCGGGAATCGTGCTCGAAGGCGGCTCCATCGAGGTCAACGGCGAAGGCGCGCTGCTCACGACCGAGCAGTGCCTGCTGAATCCGAACCGCAACCCCACGCTGACCCGTGCCGACATCGAGCGGCTGCTGCGCGACTCGTTGGCCGTCCGCGAGATCCTCTGGCTCGGCGAGGGCATCGAGGGCGACGACACCGACGGCCACATCGACGACCTGACGCGCTTCGTGGCGCCGTCGGCCGTCGTCACCGTCGTGGAGCCGGACCGTGCCGACCCGAACCACGCGATCCTCGCGGCCAATCGCCGGCTGCTCGACACGCTACGCGTCGGCGGCCGGCCGCTGACGGTCGTCGAGCTGCCGATGCCGACGCCCCAGTTCCTCGGCGACCAGCGCCTGCCGGCGAGCTACGCGAACTTCTACGTCGCCAACGGCGCCGTGCTCGTGCCGACGTTCGGCTCACCCGCCGACGATGCGGCGTGTGAAATCTTGCGCGACTGCTTTCCGGGCCGGCGTGTCGTGCCCGTCGACTGCCGCGTGCTCATCGCGGGTCTCGGAGCGCTGCACTGCCTCACGCAGCAGGTGCCGGCCGTGCCGGCGACGTCGTGAGCGGAACCCAAGCGACAACGTGCTTGTGGCGCGCGCCGCTAGCTCCTAATCTTCACGCTTTCAACGGGCGCAGGGGCGCCTGAGGTTGCTTAACGCGATGGGCGCGATCTCCGATTTCATCCGCCACCACTACCGGCACTTCAACGGCGCCACGCTCGTCGACGCCGCCGACGCCTACGTCGAGCACGTCAACGCGGGCGGCCAGATGCTCGTGACGCTCGCGGGCGCGATGAGCACGGCCGAGCTGGGCCTGTCGCTCGCCGAGATGATTCGCCAGGGCAAGGTGCACGCGATCTGCTGCACGGGCGCGAACCTCGAGGAAGACGTCTTCAACCTCGTGGCGCACGACCACTACGTGCGCATCCCGAACTACCGCTACCTCACGCCGGAGCAGGAAGAAGAGCTGCTCGACCAGCACTTGAACCGCGTGACGGACACCTGCATCCCCGAGCTCGAGGCCATTCGCCGCATCGAAGGCGCCGTCCTCGACGAGTGGCAGGCGGCCGACAGGGCCGGCCACACGTATTTCCCGCACGAGTTCATGTACAAGATCCTGCGCTCGGGCGTGCTCGAACAGCACTATCAGATCGACCCCAAGGACAGTTGGCTGCTGGCGGCCGCCGAGCGGGACCTGCCGATGTTCGTGCCGGGCTGGGAGGACTCGACGCTTGGCAACATCTACGCCGCCCACTGCATCGCCGACGACATCGCCAACGTGCACACCGTGCGCAGCGGCATCGAGTACATGATGGTGCTCGCCGATTGGTATCAGACGACCTGCCGCAAGGGCGGCGTAGGGTTTTTCCAGATCGGCGGCGGCATCGCCGGCGACTTCCCCATCTGCGTCGTGCCGATGCTCCAGCAGGACTTGGAGCTCAAGGACACGCCGCGCTGGGGCTACTTCTGCCAGATCAGCGACTCGACGACGAGCTACGGCTCGTACTCGGGCGCCGTGCCCAACGAGAAAATCACCTGGGGCAAGCTGTCGGCTGCCACGCCCAAGTTCATCATCGAGTCCGACGCCACGATCGTGGCACCGCTGATTTTCGCTCACGTGCTGGGAGAGTAACGAGATGTCGTCGCAACCGAAGAAGCAAGCCGTTCCGGCCGAATGGACCGTCGCCGACGCGAGCGAGCTCTACCGCATCGCGAGCTGGGGCGAGCCGTTCTATTTCGTCAACGAGCAGGGCCACATCGGCATCCGCGCCCTCGACGAGCACGGCACGACGATGGACATCGTCAAGATCATCAGCGAGCTGCGCCGCCGCGGCGTGCAGTTCCCGATGCTCATTCGCTTCCAGGACGTGCTGCGGGCGCAGGTCCGGCGCATCAACGAGGCGTTCCGAAGCGCGATCGCGGAGTCGAACTACGGCAACGTCTATCGCGGCATCTATCCCATCAAGGTCAACCAGCTCCACGAGGTCGTCGACGAGCTGCTCGACGCGGGACGGCCCTACGGCATGGGCCTCGAGTGCGGCTCGAAAGCCGAGCTCATCGCCTGCCTGCCGCAGGTCGACGGCGAGACGCTGCTCGTTTGCAACGGCGTCAAGGACCGCACGATGCTGTCGCTCATGATCGCGGGGCAGAAGCTCGGCCAGAACATCGTGCCGGTCGTCGAGAAATATTCCGAGTTCGTGGATCTCAAAGGCCTCGCGTTCACGACGGGCTACATGTCCCAGCTCGGCGTTCGAGTGCGGCTCGCAACGCGCGGCGCCGGCCGTTGGGCCGAGTCGTCGGGCACGAACTCGAAGTTCGGCTTGAACGTCGCCGAGCTCATGCGCATGGTCAACGAGCTCGAGGCCGGTGGCCAGAAGGCCAAGCTCGTGCTGCTGCACTGCCATATCGGCAGCCAGATCGCCGACATCCAAGTGCTCAAGCAGGCGACGAAAGAGGTTGCGCAGATTTATGCCGAGCTCGTGAAGCGCGGCATCGGTCTCAAGTACCTCGACGTGGGCGGCGGCCTCGGCGTCAACTACGACAAGGGTCACCTCGAGGAGGACGCGGGCATCAACTACAGCCTCCAGGAGTACGCGAACGCCGTGATCTTCACGATCAAGGAAGTCTGCGAAGCCAACGAGGTGCCGACGCCCGTGCTCGTCACGGAGAGCGGCCGCGCGCTCACGGCGCACCACTCGGTGCTCGTCGTGCCCGTGCTGAGCTCGAGCTCCAAGGACGACCCGAGCCAAGTCCTGACGGTCGAGGAGAACGCCGCCGAGCCCGTGCACGCGTTGAACGCGATCCTGAGCGCGCTGCCGAAAACGCGCAAGCAGTCGGAGCTGCTCGAGGCCTATCACGACGCCAACGAGCGGCTCGAGGAGGTTCGGCAGCTCTTCACGCTCGGTTACTTGCCGCTCGAGCAGCGGGCTCTCGCCGAGAGCATCTACTGGCGCCTCTGCAGCAACCTGCTCAAGGCGATGCGACGCTCGGATAATGCGCGGCCCGAGATCATCGAGCTCGAGGACGCGCTCACCGACCAGTACCTCTGCGATTTCTCGGTGTTCCAGTCGATGCTCGACCACTGGGCCATCGGCCAGCCGTTCCCGATCGTGCCGATCGATCGCCTCGACGAGGCGCCCGAGCGCCGCGCGACGCTCGTCGATCTCACCTGCGATTCGGACGGCAAAGTCGTGCACTACGTGTCGGCGCGCGACAGCCGCTTCCTGCCGCTACACACGCCGCTGCCCGACCAGCCGTATTACCTCGGATTCTTCATGACGGGCGCCTACGAGGACATCATCGGCGACGCGCACAACCTGTTCGGCCGCGTCAGCGAGGCCCACGTCTACGCCGACCACGAGGAGCCCGACCACTTCTGGATCGAGAAGATCATTCCCGGCATGGCCGTGCAGGACATGCTCGCGCAGGTGCAGTACTTCCCGAACGACCTGCACCGGCGCATGAGCGAGCTCGTGCGCGCCAAGATCCAGCAGAACATCGTGCGGCCGACGCAGGCCATGGAGATCCTCGACCAGTACATGGCGTGCTTCCCGCAGACGACGTACTTCGACGCTCGCATGGAGCGCGAGCCCCCGCGATGACCCGACAGGGGCCGCGGCCACTCACCGTCGGGCTCGTGCAGATGGCCATGGGCGCCGACGTCGGCGACAACCTCGCGCGCGCGATGGCCGGCGTACGCGACGCTGCGAAACGCGGCGCCAAGCTCGTCGTGCTGCCGGAGCTGTTTCGCTCGCGCTACTTTTGCCAGAGCGAGGACGCCGCGCAGTTCGCGCTCGCCGAGGCGATCCCGGGGCCGAGCACCGAGACGCTCGCGGCGCTCGCGAAGGAGCAGGACGTCACGCTCGTCGCTAGCTTGTTCGAGAAGCGCGCGGCGGGTCTCTATCACAACACGGCCGCCGTGCTCGACGCCGAGCGCGGGTTCATCGGCAAGTATCGCAAGATGCACATCCCCGACGATCCGCGGTACTACGAGAAGTATTACTTCACGCCCGGCGATCTCGGCTTCCAGGTGTTTCGCACCAAGCCCGCCGAGCTCGGCGTGCTCGTCTGCTGGGACCAGTGGTATCCCGAGGCCGCGCGGCTCACGGCCATGCAGGGCGCCGAGATCCTCGTCTACCCGACGGCGATCGGCTGGCACCCCGAGGAGAAGGCGGGCTACGGCGAGCGCCAGCATGCGGCCTGGGAGACGATCCAACGCAGCCACGCGATCGCCAACGGCTGTTTCGTCGTGGCCGTGAACCGCACGGGCTTCGAGCCGGATCCCTCCGGCTCGGGCGGCATCGAGTTCTGGGGGCAGAGCTTCATCGCGGGCGCCGACGGGCGCGTGCTCGTGCGCGCACCTGTCGACCGCGAGGCTGTGGTCGTCGTCGAGATCGATCTCGCAGAGATCGATGCCGTGCGCAGCGGCTGGCCCTTCTTCCGCGATCGGCGCATCGACGCCTACGCCGGCCTCACGCGGCGCTTCGGCAACGACTGACTCCTGCCCGGCGGGCTGATCATGAGCGCAAGCGCTCCGCCCGCCGCACCGTGGTACCGCACGATCACGCCGGAGCAGTGGCGCGTGCTCATCGCCGCGAAATGCGGTTGGATGCTCGACGCGCTCGACTTCATGCTCTACGCGATGGCGCTCGGCCAGCTGCGCGCCTATTTCGAGTTCGGCGACGACGTCGCGGGCCTGCTCGGCACGATCACGCTCGTCATGTCGGGCGTCGGCGGCTTGCTGTTCGGCTACGTCGCCGACCGGTTTGGCCGCACGCGCGCGCTCATGGCCACGATCGTCATCTTCTCCCTCGCCTCCCTCGGCGCGTCGACGTCGCAGAGCGTCCTCCAGCTCTTGTTCTGGCGCGCCGTGCTCGGCATCGGGATGGGCGGCGAATGGGCGTCGGGCGCCGTGCTCGTGAGCGAGACGTGGCCGCCGGAGCATCGCAACAAGGCCATCGCCATCATGCAATCGGGCTGGGCGATCGGCTACATGCTCGCGGCCGTGCTGGCCGCGATCGTGCTCGGCAACCCCGGGCTTGGCGACGAAGCCTGGCGCTGGCTGTTCGTCATCGGCGTCGCGCCGGCGCTGCTGACGCTCTGGATTCGCCGCAACGTGCGCGAGTCGCCCGTGTGGACGGCGCGCGTCGCCGTCGTGCGCGAACGCGCCAATCCCTTCAAAGCGATCTTCGGCCGCGGGCTCGTTGGACGTACGCTGCGCATCATCGCGCTCGGCGGCGCGGTCCAGTTCGCGTATTGGGGCCTCTTCTTCTGGCTGCCGCCGTTCCTCGCGCGGCCCGTCGAGCAGGGCGGCGCCGGCATGGGCGTCGTCGGCTCGCTGCAATGGATCATCGCCATGCAGATCGGCGCCTATTTCGGCTACCTCACGTTCGGTTTCATCGCCGACCGGCTCGGCCGGCGCCGCACGTTCATTCTGTTCATGCTGTGCGCGGCCGCGATCGTGCCGCTCTACGGGCAGATGGCGCGCAGCCCGGGCGTGCTACTGGTCTTGAGCCCCTTGCTCGGCTATTTCGGCCACGGCTACTTCAGCCTGTTCGGCGGCCTCATCGCCGAGCTGTTTCCGACAGCCGTGCGTGCGACGGGGCAGGGCACGAGCTATAACGCGGGCCGCATGGCGGGCGCGGTCGCGCCGTTCACGATCGGCGCGATCGCGACGCTGCCTGGCATCGGCATCGGTTTGGCACTCGGCGTGACCTCGGGGTTCTTCCTGCTGGCGGCGATTCTCGTGCTCACGTTGCCGGACCGCAGCGGCCAAGCGCTCGACTAGCGCCACGGGCTTGCCGCGGCGCGGGCGAGCGGGACTCAGTAGCTTTCGTCAGTGCAGGTCGGCCGTCGGCACGAGCGCGTCGACGAGCGTTTTGAGGTGCTGCGTCAGATCCCGAAACTGTTCCATTGCAGTTTGGGCGAGGAGCACGAGCTCTGCGAGCTCGGTCGGAGTGCCGCCGTCATGGGTCGCTATGAGGCTCGCGAGCGCCGCCGCCCGGGTCTGGAGCTCGGCGATCGTCTCGAGCCCCTCACGCAAATGCTCGGCCAGAGACGAGCAAGCGGCCGAAGCCATGGTTAACGTGATCGTCCCGTCGGTCATGGGCAGTAGGTTCCTGAGTGGCTACGGTGGATTTCGTGCGGCGAGGGCTGGTCTAGTCGGACTTGAGCAGGTGGCCCGGGATCACGAGCGTGGCGCGCGTGCCGCTGGCGCCCGACTCGACATCGAGGTAGGCGCCGAAGGCACGTAGCCGCTGATCGATGCTCCACAAGCCGATCCCGCTGCCGGCGGCGAACGGGCTCGCCTCGCGCCAGGGGCGCGAGAGCCCGACGCCGTTGTCCGCGACCGTGAGGCGAATCGTGCCGTCGCGCGAGGTGTTCGTCGCGACCTGCACCCGGCTGGCTCGCGCGTGCTGACGCACGTTGACGAGCAACTCGCGCACGGCCTGGTAGAGCACGGCACTGACATCGGGCGGAAAGCGCAAGTGGGCCTCGCCGAGCAGCACGCGGCAATCGATGTCGCCTGCCGCGCCGAAGCGCGTGCAAAGCTCCACGAGCGCCGAAAGCAGATTGCCCTGGGTGACGTCGGACGGGTCCATGGAAGCCGGGGGAGAGTTCCTGATCACGGCACTATCGTCAGGTGGAGCGCCCCCGTGACGTGTGACACGGTAAAGCGGTCTCGAATGCCTGATGCGGCGCGGGCTCAGCGGCCGACGTTACGTGTTAGCACTGATGTGAAACGCGTGAAATAGCAGCGATTCCCGCCCCCGAGCGCGGCGCTCAATGCTCTGTCATGAGCTCGCGAATCACCTTCACGGGCGCGCTGCCGAAGCTCAAGAATTCCTCGTGGAAGGCCTTCAAGTCGAACGCGGCGCCACGCTCGCGCTGGAGCTGCTCGCGCAGGTCGACGATCGCGGCGTAGCCCGAGAAGTAGCTCGTGAGCTGGACGCTCGTGAGCGTCAACCGCCGCCATTTGTCGCGCGCCTCTTGCTCGGTCTGGAACGCTTCACGAGTCAAAATGTTCATGGCCTCGCCCTCGGTCATGCCGAGCACGTGCACGGCGTAGTCGAGGATCGTGTTGCTGACGCTGCGCAGGTTCCACTTCGAGTAGATGAGCCAGGCTTCGGCCCGGTGCTCGCCGTAGCCCGACTCGAGCATCATGCGCTCGGCGTAGACGGCCCAGCCCTCGACCATCGCGCCGTTGCCGAAGATGGATTTGACGAGGCTCTGCGAGCGGTTCGCGTAGACGAGCTGCACGTAGTGACCCGGCACGGCCTCGTGGATGTTGAGGATGGGCAGCATCCACGCGTTGTACTCGCGCAGCCAGCTCTCGGCGCGGTCGGGAACGAGGTCGTCGAGCGGCGTGACGTTGTAGTACGTCGGCGCATCCGGGTCGTACGGGCCCGGCGCGTCGATGCTTGCGCCCGCGATGCCACGCTTGTGCGGCGGTGTCTCGCGTACGGTCAAGGGCTTCGTCGGGTCGAGATCGAGGAGCGCGTGGTCGCGGACCCAGCGCTCGAGCTCGGGGATCTGGTTCCGGACTTCCTCGACGAGCCGCTCTGGCGCGACGTGCTGCTCCGACAGCCGCGCGATGACGCGGCCGATCTTGTCGAGCTCGTCCGCAGGCGGCGGGGAGTGCGGAAAATACTTGGGCCAGAGCAGGTCCGCGAGCAACGACATGCGCGTGAGCAGGCGCCGTTTCTCGGCGAGTGCACGCTCGTACAGCGCCTCGGCCGTGTCGCCCGATTGGATGTCGAAGGCGAATTTCTGCGCGTACAGCTCGCTTCCTAAGCGGAACGAGCGCGGTGCGACGGCGCCGCGCGCGAGCCGCGAGTCGAGCGCCTCGAGCCAGCCTACGTAGTCCTCGATGGCCGTGCGCGCCGCCGCGAGCCGTTGCGTGAGCTCTTGCCGCTCGCCGCGCGACAGCCCCGAGGCTGCGATCGCGCGCTCGAGCTCGGCGCCGAACACGTCGAGCGCGCCGCGATTCTGGTCGATCGCGAGCGCCGTGTGCTCGCGCGTAGGCGTTGCCACACTGGCTTTGGCCGCGGCGTAGTAGGCCGGCACGTTCGCGAGTCGCGCTGCGAACGCGCGCAGCCGCTCGTCGAGCGGCGCGTAGTCGAGAGTCATGAGCAGTGCAAACGGCTCGGCGACGTTGTAGATCGCCGGGTTCCATTGCCAGGCCTTGAGCTCCGTCAGCGACCAGCGCTCGGCGAGGAACTGGTTCTCGAGCATGGCCCAATCGGCCCGCAGGCTCGGGCTCAGATTCGCGGGATTGATGCGGCGCAGATCCCGGAGCCACTCGTCGGTCTGGCGCAGCGTCGCTGCGCGTGCGGCTTCGTCTGGAACGACGAGGCGATCGGCGTAGCGGTAGTAGCCGCTCGCAAGGGCCCAATCGGGGTTGAGCTCCCAAAAACGGTCGAAGAATTCCTCGCCGAACGTGCGCTGAAATGTGACATCGGTAGTCCGGTCGGCTGCGAGCGGTCCAATCGTCATCAACGCTACTCCGGCGACCACGAGGGTCCGCGCTCTCACGGCATGCTCTCCTTTGACGCGTCGCTCACGACGAAATCGTGCTCGGGGTGCTGCACGACGAGCACGGGGCAGGGCGCGTGGCGAATGACTTTCTCCGCGACGCTGCCCGCGACGAGGTGCTCGACGAAGCCGAGCCGGTGCTTGCCCATGACGATGAGCTCGACGTCGATCTCCTTGGCGCAGCGGATGATCGCATCGCCGGGGCCCGTGACCCCGGAAGGGCGCAGCAGATACTCGGCGCGTGTGGCTTGCTCGTCGTCGGCGCTGAGCAGCCGCGCGAGATCCTCGCGTGCCGCGTTTCTCGCGATGTCGCCGGGATCGGGCTCGCCCGCGACGGCAACGGCTGCGCCGGCAGCAGCCACGTTGGGCGAGAACACCTCGAGCACGCGCTCCGTCTCGAGCGCGGCCTCGAGCTCGCGTGCGGGCAGCACGTGGACCAAGAACAGCTTGGCCCGGAACTGCCTCGCAAACGCCACCCCGTACTTGATGGCTGTTCGCGAAGGCTCGCCGAGATTGGTCGGCACGAGGATACGAGTCAGTGCAAACACGCGGTCCCCCGGTGACCCCCTTCCGGTCGAACCAAGCTACCATAGGTCGAGGAGTCGACTCACGAACGAATGGCCATGATCGACCCGCGCAGGTCTCCCGGCGAGGCGCCGTGGATCCTCTTACGCGCCGCGCTCGTCGCGGCGTTGCTGGTTGCGGGCGGCGCCGAGGCTCACCACTCGATCAGCGCCGTCTACGACAGTGGGCGGCAAGTCACGGTCGAAGGCGTGGTCACGAGCTTCGAGTTCGTGAACCCCCACCCGTTCTTGGTGATCGCGGTCGGCACGGACGCGGACGACCGCGAGTCGTGGCGGCTCGAGATGGACAACCGGTTCGAGCTTGCGGCGATCGGCGTCACGGGCGATACGCTCAAAGCCGGCGACATCGTGGTCGTCACGGGCAGCGCAGGGCGCACCGCGCCGCGCAGCCTCTACATCCGTCGCCTCGACCGGCCCGCCGACGGTTTCCGCTACGAGCAGGTTGGCTCCCGGCCGCGCATCAACTAAGAGGTGCCGGTGTTACGGTTTCGGTTCAGCCGAACTGGCACGCGTCTGTCTTCGGCTGAACCGAAACCGTAACACCGGCACCTCCTACAGGCGACGCTCTAGTTCCTCGAGCTGGCGGAGCAGGATGCCCGCGTGCGCGTACACCTCGGTCGAGAAGACGTGCTTCGGCGCGGGCAACGAGACGCGTGCGCGCCGGGCGCTCTTCGCCTCGGCGATCGCGGCGAGGTCCGCCACGAGGAACCGCGCGATGTCGTACGCGTGGCCGGGCTCCGTGTCGTCGGGGATGTTGCGCCGCGCGCTCAGGCCGACCACGGGCACGCCGACCTTCGGCGCCACGCGAATCACGGCGTCCATGCACTCGGTCAGCCGCCGGTAGACGTCGGCCGGCCGCTGGTAGCCTTCGAACGGCGGCGCCTCGGGCACTGGCGTCGCGCCGGGATACATCGCGAGCAGCGCCGCGGCGTAAGTGATCGCGCTCGAAATCTCGTCGAAGACCTCGGCATCGCTGATCGGCACGCGCAGCATCTTGTTGAGCTGCCGGTTGATGTCGATGACGACGAGGAACACCCCCGTCGGCGCGATCGACGCGACGCGCTGCTCGAACGGGGCCTGCTCCGTGATGCCGATGGCCTCGGCCGCGAGCCGGATCTGCGCCAACGAATCCTCGAGCAGGGAGTAGACGTCAGCGGCCGTGACATCGCCCGACGGAATGGGTCCCGGTGAGCGCGGCGCGGCGCCCGCGAGCTCTTGGGCGAGCTGGTTGGCTTTGCGCAGCAGCGATTGCGTCTGGAAGTAGAGCTCGATCTCGGAGACGGCCGACACGGGTAGTCGTGCGCTGTCGTCGTATGGCCGGCCCATGCGCTCGCGCACGATTTCGAGCTCGTCGGCGACTTGATTCGCGAGCGCGTAGGCCGTCGCGTTGTCGACCTCTTGCGACTGCACCGCGGCGAACGGTAGCAGCGACAGCGCCGCGATTCTGACTCCGAAGCCGGTCAGCGTCTTGAACATCGTCATGGGCTTTCCTCCACTCAGAATCGGAATGTGTAGCTGTACTTGAGAGTGACTTCGGCGAGGGACGTGTGATAGTCGGTGTCGGGACGCAGCGGTTCTTCCCGTAGATTGTGATTGAGAACGAGGAAGCCTTCACGCCCCGCCTGCGGAATCCAGTGCAAACGGCTGTTGATGCCGATCGTGTCGCTCACGTTGTCGTATTGGATGAGATTGATCCACGACAGCTTCGAGGAGAAGATCGCCTCGAGCGACAAGCGCACGACGCGCGTGACGAAGTCGCAATCGGGCCGCGTGCAACGTGTCTGGCCGTTGGCGAGCATTTGCGAGCCCTTACCCGGAAACGCCACCTCGTTGTACTGGTAGTTCAGGTTGGCGCGGAAATGAGGGCTACGCCAGCCGACGAACGTCGTGAATCCTTTGCGCTCACCGTCGTAAAACTCGCCGTCGTTGAGAAATAGGCCCCCGCCGAAGGCGCGTTGGTCGCCCGAGCGCAGCTGTAGGTTCACGGTGTCGAACGAGTAGACGCCCTCGGGGATCGTCACGCCGCGCGAGACCATGAACGGCTCGCGCAGCCCTTCTTTGCTGTTGTTGACGTTGAGGCCGAGCCCGTCCTGCGAGTCGAACTCGAGATTGAGCACCTGAAGCCCCACACCCTGGCTCTGCAGGGAGCCGAAAACGGGATTTTCGTCCAAGTACTCGATGCGGTTGGCGTTCAAGCCTGTGGAGATCGTGCGGATCGCGCCGTCGCGCGGCCGCCAGGTGTTGCCGACGTTGAACGACGTCTGATCGATGCCGCGACGGCGCACGAAACCGAGCGCCGGATTGAAGTTTGCCTCGATGCGCGAGAGCCCCACCTCGCCGCGCAGGCCCGTGTTGCTCGGGAGGCTTACGCCTAAGCCCCAAGCGGTGTCGTCGCCGACGAGGTTCTCGCTGTCGGACTGCTGGAGCCAGGCATCGCCTTCGAGCGCGCGGCCGCCGATGAGCTGGCTGTTCACGTAGCGGAAGTCGACGCCGACGACGCTGTTGTCGAGATTCGAGATCGTATCGCCCTGCGTCACGATCATGCCGACGCTCGACTCCTCGAGCACGTTCGCGGCGACGCGGCCGACGAACGCCGTCGTCGCGTCGACGGTGGTCGTGGTCCCGCCGAAGGTGTTGTCGTACGCCTCCTGGCGCACGGCGAGCGTGCCGACATCGAAGCGACCGATGCGGCCGCTGATCTTCGCGCCGACGTCGATCGGCACGACCTGACCCGCCGAGCCGATGCCAATGCGCCGCGAGAAGAACGGCCGTCCGTCCTGCGACAGACGGCCGAACTGAAAGATGTCGACGTCCTGGAGGAAAAAGTCGCGGCGCTCGGGGAAGAACAAGCTGAAGCGCGTGAGATTGACCTGGCGGTCGTCGACCTCGGTCGCCGAGAAATCGGTGTTCAGCGTCAGCGATGCATTGAGCTGCGGCGTAATCTTGTAGTACACGTCGACGGACGGCTCGGCGGCGGAGTCGCCGGGCGTCGTGCCGATGGCGCGGCGGTCGCTCACGCTCATCGACGGCACGACGTCGAGGCCGCGGCCTTGCTCGATCTGCGATATCCCCGTCGCGTCGCCCATCGTCGAGAGGTCGGTATTGCGGTTGCGCGACATCCAGGCCATGCCTTCGTTGTTGCGCTCGATGTTGCGCGCGAAGTTCATGCGCCAGCTCAGGGCCTGCGGATCGAACGAGATCGTTTTGAACGGAATCTCGATCTCGACGACCCAGCCCTCGGGCGTGACGTTCGCGGCGGCCTGCCAGATGCCGTCCCAGTCGAACCGGCGCTGCGTGACGCCTTCGAAGATACCGTCGTAGCGCACGCCGTTCGGGTTGACGCCGAACAAGTAGCCGCTGCGGCGATTGTTGAACGGATCGATGTGCACGAAGAAGCGATCGTCGGAGCCGATCGCCTGGCCCTGCCGCAGGATGCGCGCGTTGATGAGGCCGGGCTCGCTATCGTAGAGACGCGCCCCGATGTAGAGCGCGTCGCGGTCGTAGAGGACGTAGACCTCGGTGCGCTCGCTCGGCGCGTCGAACTCGACGGGCGTGATTTGATGGAAGTCGTCGATGACGGGCGCGCGCAGCCACACCTCCTCGTCGAGCACGCCGTCGATCGTGGGCGGTTCCGCCGCGCGTTGGACGCGCACGTTTTTTACGGGCGCGTCGCCCTCGGGTCCTTGCTGGGCGAGACACGGCTCCTGTGCTAGCGCAAGCGCGAGGATCGCGCTGGCACCGCGAAGCACGCTGCGGCGGACGTCATGTCGGGGTTCGGGATGCACTAGGGGCTTTTGGCGTGGCGGCCGGCTCGGCGATTCTTGTTCGTTCGCCGCTGTTGAGACTCGGTTAACGAATTCCTTTGCAACATACGTACTTGCCGAAAAGCGCGCTAGTGTGCCAGGGCGCTCGAGGAGCAGAGGGTCGAAGAGAAAAATTGAGGTCAAAAGTGATCGGCGAGTCAGTAAAATTGACCCATCGTCTCCCGAGGAGGGCGCATGAAAACGCAGTACCTAGTTTTGCTGCTCGGCGCGGCAGCCATCGCGGTTCCCGCGCTCGCGCACCATTCGTTCACGGCCACATACGACGAGAGTAAGACCGTCGAGATCGAAGGGACGCTCGTACAGTTCATGTTCCGCAACCCGCATGCGTGGGTGCACGTCATGGCGCCCGACGAGAACGGCGTCATGCAGCGCTGGGGCGTCGAGTGGGGCGGTGCCGGTGCGCTGACGGGTCAAGGCGTGACGCGCGAATCGCTGCAAGCCGGCGACAAAGTCATCATCACGGGCAATCCCGGCCGCAACCCCATCGATCACCGCATTCGCATGCGCACATTGCTGCGTCCGTCGGACGGCTTCGGCTGGGGCCAGCGCGGCGAAACGTTCGACTGACGTAGTCGAAGCGCCTAAAATCGGGCGCAGCGTTACCGGCTCATGAGGGGGCACCATGTCGGCGATGATTCGGCTGTGCGGTCGCGGAGCTCTCCCGTTGCTCGCCTGCGCTGCGCTCGCCGCGTGCTCGGGGCCGGCGCCGCCGGCAAGCGACGCGGGGGCCGGCGTCACCGTGTTCACGGGTGCGCGGGTCATCGTCGGTGACGGCAGCGTCGTCGACAACGCGACGTTCACGGTCGGCAGCGACAATCGCTTCCAAGCCGTCGGCGCGACGGGCGCCGTAACCGTGCCTGCGGGTGCTACGACGGTCGACCTCGCCGGGCTCACGGTCATGCCGGCCATCGTCGACACGCACACGCATCTCTCTCGCGACCGCGCGGGCCTCACCGCCGATCTCAAGCACCGCGCGTACTTCGGGGTCGGCGCCGCGATGAGCCTCGGCCAGGACACCGGCGACGACGTCTACGCGATGCGTCGCGAGACGACCCCGGGGCACGCGCTCTACCGTACCGCGGGCCGGGGCGTCACGGCGCCCGAGCCCG
>DATFFV010000309.1:0-3145 GCA_035249885.1 Gammaproteobacteria bacterium
GTCGAGCTGCGCCGGGCCATCCTCGCACGCCCCGACCAGTTCGTGCAGACTTTGACAGAAAAATTAATGACTTACGCGCTCGGCCGGACGCTCAGGTCCGGCGACATGCCGACGGTCCGGCGCATCGTGCGCGAGGCCGAGGCCAGCGGCTACCGGTTTTCGGCCTTGGTTTGGGGTATCGTCAATAGCGCGCAGTTTCAGAGGAAAGGCTCGCCGCGAGCCGCCGACGAGCTGGCCGCCGCGGCGGCCCGCGACTGACGGCACGGCGAGAAGGACGGGGAGGCCAGCGCATGTTCCTCAGCAAGAAACACCTGTCGCGCCGCACCGTGCTTCGGGGCTTGGGTGCGTCCGTTTCCTTGCCGCTGCTCGACGCCATGATTCCCGCGGGCACGGCGCTCGCGCAAACGGCCGCGGCGCCGAAACCCAAAATGGGCTTCTTCTACTTGCCGCACGGCGCCGTCATGGACCGCTGGAAACCCGCGGCCGCAGGGCGATCGTTCGAGCTGCCGCAGATCTTGGCGCCGTTCGCGCCGTTCAAAGACGACCTGACGATCGTGAGTGGCCTGCGCAATCAAGCCGCCGAAGGCGCCGGCGTGCACAGCGTGAATCCCGGCACGTGGCTGTCGTGCACGTCGCCGTTTTGGCCGAAGACCGGCGACGCGTTGCGCGGAATCTCGGCCGATCAGATCGCCGCGCGCGAGATCGGCGCCGACGCGCCGTTCCCGTCGCTCGAGCTCTGCACCGAGGTGAAGCCCGGCAGCGGCCAGGCGTGCAGCCCCGAGTTCGGCTGCGGCTTCGGCTCGACGATCTCGTTCCGCGCGGCCGCGCAGCCGCTGCCCATGGAGCACAACCCGCGCAAGCTCTTCTACCGATTGTTCGGCCAGGGCGACACGGCAGCGGAGCGTGCAGCCATCGCCGCGCAGACGGGCAGCTTGCTCGATCTCGTGAACGACGAGGCCGCATCGTTGCGCGGCAAGCTCGGGCCCGCCGACCAGGCGCGGATGGCCGAGTACTTGGATTCGGTGCGCGAGATCGAGCGGCAAGCGACCAAGATGGCCGACCAGGATCTCTCGAAGCTCGACTTGCCCGACGCGCCGGCCGGCGTGCCGCAGGAGTTCGACGAGCACATCAACCTGATGTTCGATCTCGCCGCGCTCGCGTACGAGGCCGGGCTCACGCGCATCGTGTCGTTCATGATGGCGGCCGAGATCAGCATGCTCACGTACAACCAGGTGGGCATCTCGGAGGCGTTCCATCCGCTATCGCACCACCAGAACAACGCCGACAAGCTCGCGCGGCTCGCCGTCGTGCAGGCGTATCACTCGACGGTGTTCGCGCGGTTCCTCGAGAAGCTTCGCCAGACGCCCGACGGCGACGGCTCGCTGCTCGATCACTCGATCCTGCTCTACGGCAGCAACATGAGCGACTCGAACCTGCACAACGCGGATCCGTTGCCGTCGGTCGTATTCGGTCATGGCTACGGTGCTTTGCGCGGCGGCCAGCACCTCGTGTTCGCGCAGGACACGCCGCATGCGAACCTCATCCTGACTTTGCTCGCGCGTGCCGGTGTTACCGTCGAGTCGCTCGGCAATAGCACGGGTGAGCTCGCGGCCGTCTAGCGTGGTGGCCCGCGTGGCTCGGACCGTGTCGCGAGCGGTGGCCGCGCCTCGAAGGCCCCTCGCGAGACACGCCGGAAGTGCATCCCTGCGGCTCGTCTGCGCACGTCCCTGTGCGCAGACGGTCTCGCGAGGGGCCTTCGAGGCACGGCCACCGCTTTCGGGCGTTGCAGCTCTTTTCGTGCTGACTCTCTTCGTTTTTCCTGCTGCGAGCTTTGCGCAGTCCCTGCCTGATCTTGTCGAGCGTGGGGAACGCGAGGAGGCGCTTCGCCTAATTGCGGCGGGGCCGGCTGTTGACGAGCGCTCGGCGGACAACACGACGGCGTTGCACTGGGCCGCGCATCGCGGCGACCTCGAGCTCGTCGAGGCGCTCATTGGGCGCGGTGCGAACGCTTCGCTCATCAACGATTACGGTTCGGCGCCGCTCGCGGCCGCGGCCGTCGAGGCAGACTTCGCGATCGTCAAGGCGCTGCTCGACGCTGGCGCGCACGTCGAATCGCCGAACCTCGAGGGGCAGACGGCGCTCATGGTCGTCGCGCGCACGGGGCGCGTCGAGACGGCGCAGCTGCTGCTCGATCGTGGCGCGAACGTGGACGCGCGCGAGCGCTTCGGCGGGCAGACGGCGCTCATGTGGGCCGCGGCGCAGAAGCATCCCGACATGATTCGCTTGCTCATCGCGCACGGCGCCGAGGTCGACGCGCGTGGGCTCGTGCACGACTGGCAGCGGCGCGTCACGGCCGAGCCGCGCATCAAGATCATGCAGACGGGCGGGTTCACGGCGCTGCTCTACGCCGCACGCGAAGGCTGCGCCCAATGCGTCGAGCCGCTCGTCGCGGGCGGCGCCGACGTCGATCTCTCCGATCCGTACGGCATGACGCCGCTCGTGCTCGCGCTCTACAACCGCCAGTTCGACACGGCGATGGCGCTCATCGAGCACGGCGCCGACGTCAACCAGTGGGACTGGTGGGGCCGGAGCCCGCTGTACCTGGCCATCGAGCTCAACCGTATTCCCGACAGCCGGCGCAACGATCTGCCGGCGCTCGACGCGCACACGGGTCTCGACGTGGCGCGCGAGCTGCTCGCGCGCGGCGCCAACGTGAACATGCGCTTGAAGCACCAGCCGCCGCTGCGCAACGAGCCCGGCGACCGCGGCTTCACCGACGGCAGCCCCGACGTGCTCGTCGTGAGCCCCGGCGCGACGGCGCTGCTCGTCGCGGCGAAGGCCAGCGACGACGAGGCCGTGAAGCTGCTGCTCGCGAACGGCGCCAACGTGAACGCGGCCAACGTGTTCGGCATCACACCCGTCATGGCGGCCGCGGGAGTAGGGCACTGGTACGGCGTGTTCCGCGAATTCCCGACCATCGGCCGCTTCAAGACGGGCGCCGACGCCGTCGCGACGATGAAGCTATTGCGCGGGGCAGGTGCCACGCTCGACGGCCGCACGACGGAGCTCAGCATCGGTTTCCAGCGCCAGCGCGTCGCGGGGCTCACGGCTGCGCACGGCGCGGCGTTCCAAGGCTGGAACGAAG
>DATFFV010000310.1:0-3482 GCA_035249885.1 Gammaproteobacteria bacterium
CTGCGACTGCGGGCTCGCGGGTGGCGAGTCGTGGGTGGCGGCGTGCCCGTGGTGCTCGTGCGCCGCCAGGGCGTGATGCGCTGCATGCGGCGATGTCGCGGCGTCATGCGCGACGGGCTCGCCGGAGCGCATGGCGGCACATGCGGGCCCCGATGCGGCCGATAGAACGAAGATCGGCAGCCACGCGCACAGAACCGCGCGGCGTCTCACGCGCAGTGTGGCCAACCAGCGACGGCGGGGATCGCACCACATGGCGTCAGTATAAGCCTTGGACGGCGGTCAGCGCGGAAGGCGTTGCATGTGGATCCGCCAGGCCTCGACCCATTGGCCGTCCAGCAGCGCCTCGGTCACGACGTCATAGGTGTCGCCCCCGGCCGGGCGCCAGACGCTGCGATAGACCTCTTCCTTGCCGCCGGCGCCGATGTAACGCTCTTCGGGGAAGCGCAGGGCGCCGTCGTCGGGGTGCATGCTGCCGCGCGACACGCCGCCTGCCGCTGCGAAATAGATGTAGTGCACCTGCCGCGCCGCGGGATCCCAGTAGTAAATGGTCTCGCCGCGGTAGCCTCGCTCGTCGCCCGTCACGACGTGGCGGTCGCGCAAGAACTGGCCGTCGTAGAACCATTCGAAGCAATGCTCGTCGTACCGCTTGCCGTCCGGAAACGGACCTTTCCAGCAGTCGCCGGCGAGAAATGCCAGCGGCGCGAGCGGCGAAGACGCTTCGGGCGCCTGCGCACGCGCGGACCAGCCGACCGTCGCCGAAGCCACCGCAGCGAATACCAGGGCGCGCAGCCGCTGCCGCGATGCCCGCATCACGGCCATACACCGAGCACGAACCCGTAGAGCGTGAACTGCAGCGTGTGATAGCCGCCGTCAACGAGCCAGAGCTTGAAGCTGCGCTGGGCGAAGAGGTAGTTGATCCCGAAACTGCTGGCGACCCAGCACAGCCCCGCGAGGAATCCGACGCCGGTCGCGAAAGGTAGCGCCGGATCGGCCCCGAGGAATGCGGCGAACACCGCGGCCGCGACGAGCGACAGCACGAACGCCCCGCCAAACACCTTGACGGGATGGCCGGACTGCACCGGCCCGCCGTTTTCGCGTTGCCAGACTTTGAGAAACAACGGCCCATACCAAAGGCCGCCCAGCAGAAACGCGGACGCGGCGGCGACGATGACTGCCCAGACATTGATGCCTTCCACCTGACTTCTCCGTTGTGGCTGTTGTTGGGTTTGCGGCGCTCAGCGACGGCCGCGCGGTTTGGTCTTGCGCGCGGCCGTGGCTCGCGGTCGTTCGGGACGGGATTCGCTCGCGGCATCGCGCTCGAGGCGCTCGAAGTACGCGCGCAGTTGCGCGACGGAGCGATCGAAGCTCGTCACGTCGCGAAACGTGCGCGCCTGCATCACGCCGCCTTCCATCGTCGTCAGCACGAACTCGGCGAGCGCGGTGCGATCTAGCCCTAAGGGCAGGCGCGGCCCTGCCTGCACCAAGCAGTCGCGAATCGCATCGATCCAGCCGCGGAAATTGGCGGCGAGGAGCTCGCGTACGACCGGATCGGGCTCGTGCAGCTCGAGGGCCACGCTACCGACGGGGCAGCCGTAAGTGCATTCGGTCTGCACGATGAGCTTGCGGTAGCGTGCGAGCAGCGCGAACACTTTCTCGATCGGATCGCCGATGCCGCGCCACGCGGGTTCGAGCAACATCGGCCCAATGCCGTCGCGGTAGGCCTCGAGCACCGCGATCAGCACGTCCTGCTTGCCGGGAAAGAAATGGTAGAGGCTGCCGGCGTTGACGTCGGCCCGCTTCAGCAGGTCGGCGACGCTGGTCGAGCTGTAGCCCTTCTCCCAGAAGAGTTCCATTGCGGCGAACACGATACGGCTGCGGGTATCCGGCGGCATATGTTACTTGAACGATCGTTCAAGAGACTAACGGGCCGGCGCCCGCGGTGTCAACGGGCGTGTCGTCTGCCGTGTGCGAGGCGGTAGAGCGCGGGCAATACGAGCAGCGTCAGCAGCGTCGACGACACGATGCCGCCGATCACGACCGTCGCGAGCGGCCGCTGCACCTCGGCGCCGACCCCCGTGTTGAACGCCATCGGCACGAAGCCGAGCGACGCGACGAGCGCCGTCATGAGCACGGGCCGCAACCGCGTGAGCGCGCCCGTCACGATCGCGTCCTCGAGCGGCTGCCCCTCGCGCAGGAGGTTGCGGATGAACGATACGAGCACGATGCCGTTGATGACGGCGACACCGGACAGCGCGATGAAGCCGACGCCGGCCGAGATCGACAACGGAATATCGCGCAGCCACAGCGCGGTGACGCCACCGGTCAGCGCGAGCGGCACGCCGCTGAAGATGAGCAGCGAATCGACGAACGAACGAAACGCGAGATAGAGCAGCATGAAGATGAGCAGCAGCGTGATCGGCACCACGAGCCGCAACCGCTCGGCGCCCGAGATGAGCTGCTCGAAGGTGCCGCCGTACTCTAGCCAGTAACCTGCCGGGAGCGCGATCTGCTCGGCGATGCGTTCGCGCGCGTCGGCCACGAACGAGCCCAAGTCCCGTCCGCGGACGTTGGCGGTCACGACGGCGCGGCGCTTGCCGTTCTCGCGGTTGATCGCGTTCGGGCCCTGGACGACGGTGGCGGTCGCGATCTCGCGCAGCGGCACGTAGCCTCCGCCCGGGAGCGGCACGGGTAGCGCCTCGAGCGTCGCGGGGTCGTTGCGCAGCGCCTCGGGCAGGCGGATCACGAGATCGAAACGCTGGTCGCCCTGGAACACTTGACCGACGGCCTTGCCACCGATGGCCGTGGCGACGACGTCCTGCACGTCGGCGACGTCGAGCCCGTAGCGCGCCAGCACGGCGCGGCGCGGCTCCACCGTGAGCATCGGCAGGCCCGTCATCTGCTCGAGCGCGACGTCTGCGCCGCCGGGCACGCCGGCAAGCACGGTTTCGATGTCCTCGCCGAGCGCGAGCAGCGTCGGTAGATCGTCGCCATAGACCTTGACGGCGACGTCGGCGCGCACGCCCGAGATGAGCTCGTTGAACCGCATCTCGATCGGCTGCGTGAACTCGTAGTTGTTGCCCGGCACCCGGGCGGCCACGGCCTCGAGCTCGCGCACGAGCTCGTCCTTCGGCTTGCGCGGGTCGGGCCACTGCGCCCGGTCCTTGAGAATCACATAGGTGTCGGCGACCGATGGCGGCATCGGATCGGTCGCGATATCGGCCGTGCCGAGCTTCGCGAACACGCGCGCGACCTCGGGGATGCCACGGAACCGCTCGTCGAGCTGGAACTGCATGCCGATCGCTTGCTCGATGCCCGTGCCCGGGATGCGCAGCGCATGCAGCGCGACATCGCCCTCGTCCAAGCTCGGGATGAACTCGCTGCCCATACGCGCCGCGAGCCCGCCCGCGAGCGCAACGAGCAGCGCGGCGCCGGCGACGGCTGCGACGCGGAAGCGCAGCGCCGCGCGCAGCAGCGGCTCGTAG
>DATFFV010000311.1:0-10333 GCA_035249885.1 Gammaproteobacteria bacterium
CTCTCTCATGGCGATGCGATCGGGCTCGAAGGCCCACAGCGCGCGGCGCTATGGAGCGAGCGCGTCGACCTCATGAACGCGCTCATTCTCGTGCGCGCGGCGCAAGACAACATTTTCCCAACCGTGGTCGGAGTGACTCTATGAACAACCGAAGCCGCTGGTATGCCGCGTTGGCGCTCGGACTGCTGGGCGCGGCAGCGGCGAATGCGCAGCCGGAAGTCGAAGCTCAGGCCGAGGCCGTGCGCGAGCTTGCACGTGCACGCGAGGAGGCCGCGCGCGCGCAGGCCGAGTCCATGCGCGAGTACGAGCGCGCGCAACAGGAGGCGCGGCGGGCGCAGGTCGAGTCCATGCGCGAGTTCGCGATGGCGCGCCAAGAGGCCGAAAGGGCGCAGGCGGAGTCGGCGCGCGAGCTCGCACGTGCGCGCGAACAGCTCGAGCAGGCCGCGCGCCAGTTGGCGCTGCTCTCCGGGAAACGCGCGGATCGGAGCGGCGCCACGCGCGCGCCGTTTGTCTACAGTGGTCGCGCCACACTTGGCATCAACCTCGATCTCGAACCCACGGAGCTCGGCGTGCGCGTCGTGGGCGTGACGCCTGGCGGTCCCGCGGCGGACGCGGGCGTCGTGGTCGACGACGTCATCGTCGCGATCGAAGGCACCGACCTCACGGGCCTTGGCCCGCCGTCGCCCACGGACCGGCTGCTCGAGCAGACGAGGGATTTGAGCCCCGATCAAAACCTCGCGTTGCGTGTCCTGCGCGACGGCGACTATCACGATCTGACGGTGCTGCCCCGCGCGAGCGCCCCGTGGGCTCTGCGGTCGCCGAAGCTCGTGATGCCTGCGATGCCTGCAATGCCTGCGATGCCGACCATGCCGTCGATGCCGAGTATGGCGGCGGTCCCGGGACTGCGGATATCACCCTTCGGCGTCGGCGCGTGGGCCGACCTCGAGCTCGTGCCGTTGACACCCGGGCTCGGCACCTATTTCGGCGTGGACAAGGGACTGCTCGTCGTGCGCGCCGCTGCGGACGGACCGCTCGGCTTCCGCGACGGAGACGTGATCGTCGATATCGGCGGCCGCGAGCCCTTGGGCCCCGAGCACGCGCTGCGCATTCTCTCGAGCTTCGAGCCCGGCGAGACGATGCGCGTGACCATCATGCGCCAACGCCGGCGGGAGACGCTCGAGTTGACCATGCCGACGGCGACGACGCCGGCCTGACCGGCGCCGCCGTCAGCGGGTCGCGAGCGGATTCCTACGCCGACAAAGCTTCGAGATACGACTCCGCATCCGCGAGCTCGACGGCCACCGCGCGCCGGCGTTGCTCGATCCACGCGAGGATCGCGGCCGTGGGAATTGCGCCGCCCTCGCCGGGCATGGGCCTCAAGAAGTCCTTTGCGAAGTCGACGTGATGACGCGCTGCGAAAGACGAGCAGTAGCCGCGAAAGCACTTGACCGGCTCGATCTCGCCCGTGGCGCCGCGTCTAGGCTCGATGAAGACGTTCAGGATGTTGAGCGCCAAGTCGTAGAGCTCGCGATCGCCGGCTGGGCGCTGCACGCTGTCGCGCCGATGCTCGATGACGGTTGGCGTACGCACGACCGTGCGCGGGATGCTGGCATGAATGATAGCGGCAACGCGCCACACGCGAATCGCGGGTGGGCGGTCCATCGTCGGACGCATAGTGGAGTCCTCCTTGCAGTGGCTTGTAGTAGTCGTTACTCGCCGGCCACTGTGCCCCCGAATTCTTACGCTCGCGTGACCGGCCCTCTCGCGGCTGTCTCCATCGAGCGACGGGTTGCCGCAGTTTTTCCGACGGCCTCAGAATGCGCTTGAGCGTCGAGGCAAACATGATCGGCGGTTGACCTCGCGCTGATTCTTTCATGACCTTTCCGTAATTGAAGATCGCCGCGACGCGTGACATTCTTTTGAAGCCTTCACGGGGGGATCGTGCCGACCGACCGGGCAGAGCAAGGAGCGCTCAAGGCGACTCCGATTTATCGCTTCAATAACCGCGAAGTGGTCATTCGCTTGCGGCAAGTCCGCGCGGACGGCGCGCCCATCGGCGCGCAACCCAAGACGTTCGACCTGCTCGTGTACCTCATCGAGAATCGGGACCGAGTCGTCGACAAAGACGAGCTGCTCGAGCGGCTTTGGCCGCGCGCGATCGTTACGGATTCGGCGCTGACGCAGATCGTGCGCAAGGCGCGCTCACTCGCGGGCGACGACGGCGACCGCCAAGCCGTGATCCGTACTATTCAACGGCGCGGCTTCCGTTTTGTCGCGGTCGTCAAAGAGTGGATCGGCGCGTCGGATTCTGCGCCAACGGCCGCGGCCGTCGAGCCGTCGGTGGCCGTGCTGCCGTTCGCAGACTTGAGCGCGGAGCACGACCAAGAGACCTTCTGCGACGGCATGGTCGAGGAGATCGTCGCGGAGCTCACGCATGTCCCGGGGCTGCGCGTTGCCGCGCGGACCTCGACCGTTGCGTTCAAGCACCGCACGGATGACGTGCGCGACATCGCTCGGCGACTCGGCGTCAATACCGTCCTCGAGGGAAGCGTGCGCAAGGTCGGCGAGCGGTTGCGCGTGACCGCCCAGCTCATCGATGCCGCGACGGGTTTTCAACTTCGGTCCGAGCGCTGGGACCGTAAGCTCGAGGACATGCTGACCGTGCAGCAGGAGATCGCGCAGCGAATCGCGGCCACTTTACCGCGCTGCACCGGCCCGGCCGCCATCGGGTTCACGACCGACGACCTCTGCGATCGCGGTTTCGCGTATCTGCAGCGCACGAGCCGGCGCAGCCAGCGCTTCGCGGTCGACCTGTTTCAGCAGGCGCTCGCGGTCGATCCGAAATCCGTGCGCGCGTGGGCAGGTCATGCGTTGAGCCACGTCGTCCTGTATCCCGCGGCGACGAGCACGCAACAACATCGCGCGGAGGCTCTGCAAGCGGCGACTCGCGCCATGGAGCTCGGCCCCCACTCCGCAGTGGCGTGGACAGCATTCGGCGCCGCGATGGCGATCAACGATGGCCTTGCGGCCGCCGAGAGCGCATTCGTGCGCGCGATCGACCTCGACCCGGCGCTGTTCGAGACCTATCACTACTTCGGTCACGCCTGTTTCGAGGCCGGCGAGTACCAACGCGCCGCCGAGCTGTACGAGCGGGCGGCTGCGGTGCGGCCGGACGATTATCAAGCGCTCGTGTTCGCGCGCCAGGCGTACCGATCGCTGCGTCGTGCGGCGGAGGAGCGCGGTGCAGCCGAGCGGCAAGTCGCCGCGGCCGAGCGGGCGCTGCGCGCCGATCCCGCCGACGCGCGGGCCCTGTCGTTGAGCTCGGGATCCCTCGTCGTCCTCGGCCGCATCGACGAGGCACGCGACTGGACGCGGCGCGCGTGCGCGCTCGAGCCCAACGAGCCCTATGTCCACTACAACGCCGCCGGCGTCCTCGCCCGGCTCGGCCAGGTCGAGAGCGCGCTCATGGAGCTCGAAAGCGGCACGGAAAATGGGCGTCTTTGCCGGCCGTCGCGGGTCGAGCATGACGAGGACTTGGCTTCGCTCCGCGACCATCCGCGGTTCCAAACGCTGCTCGCAAAGATGCGCTCCGAGGAGCGGGGACCCGAGCGGATGCGCGTGGGTCAGGATTAGCGGATCGCGAGCGGGTTGCCGGGCGAGCCCGTGGCCCCTTTGAGCTTGAGCGGCGCGTAGAAGAACGCGAATTCGTAGACGCTGTCGCGCGCGAGCTCTTCCGTCGCGAGATTCTCGAAGATGTAGATACCGTTACGCGGTATCAGTAGCTGGTGCACGGGAAATTGGAGCTCGGGGTCGGGGTTCGGCACGACCTCCGTGGCCCACGTGTCCGAGCCGACCAGCACCACCTCGCGCTCGACGAGATAACGCGCGGCGTCGAGCCCGATGCCGGGCGCGCTGCCGCCGAAGCGTGCGTTGTCGCCGAGCCACAGCGATCCCCAGCCCGTGTGCACGAGCACGACGTCGCCCGCGTGAATCTCCGTGCGCTGCCGCTCGAGCGCACCCGTGAGATCCGCGCGCGTGATCTCGTACCGATCGCCGAGCATGGGGACGCCCTTGAACCTCGCGACGTCGACGAGCACGCCGCGCGTCGTGAGCGCGCCGACGTTCTCGATGCCGAGCTTCGTGAGCCCGTCGCCGCGTGAAAAATCGGCGCGGTCGTGGCCGTTGTAGAACAAGTCGCCGACGCCGATGTGCCCCAGGCCGTCGAATTGCGTGCCGACTTGGCCGATCTCGGCGCTCACGACCTCGTCGTGATACATCGTGCGATTGGCGCCCAGGGGCCCATACGTCTGCGGGATGCGCAGGCTGAAGTGGCGCGTGCCGAACAACGGCATGCCGGCCTCGTAGGGTCGGCCGAGCTCGTACACGGCGCCGCGCGTGATGAGGTTGCGCGCCTCGAGCACCTTGGCGGGTGTGATGCGGTTGGCCGCGCCGCGCTGGTCGTCGGCGCCCCAGGGCGACGGATAAAAGCGATCAGCCTGGCCGAATGCGACACCGGCCGCGACGAGCGCGACGCCGGCCGCGACGCACGCAGTTGCCACGGCAACAAAAACCAATTCATGGCGCATGTGTGATCCTCCTGTGCGAGCGCAACGAGTTACGCCGTCCGTCCGGTCGGCGCCGAGCAGGCTCAACGCCAGCCGACGAACTCTCCGATCTGAGGCGCGACGCGCTCCGGCTCGTCCCAGAGTAGCAGGTGGCCGGCGCGCTCGACGACCTCGAGCCTGGCGCGCGGGATGCGCTCCGCGAGCATCCTCGCGTTGGCAATGGGCACGAGCGGATCGTCGTCGCCGCACACGACGAGCGTCTCGTGCGGAATGTCCGGCAGGAACCTGAAGCTCGACCAGCTCATGCCGCCGACCAGCTGCATCGTGTAACCGTACGAGCTCGGCGGCAACTGCCGCCGGGCGTGGAGGGCACCCCGGCGCTTCGCGGGGTCGCGTCGCGTGACGCCGCCGTACATGTCGGCAGCGATGCGGTCGAAATAGCTCTGCGAGTAGAAACGCAGCGGCGTGGCCATGACGGCGAGGCCCGCGGGCGAGCCCCAAAGCGACCCCCAGCCGCAAGTCGTCGCGGCCAGAACGAGGCGACGGACGCGCCCGGGGTACTCGTACGCGAGCTGCTGTGCCACCGCGCCGCCATAGGAGAAACCGATGACGTCGGAGCACTCGATGCCGCGGTTATCGAGCACGGCGACCGCGAGCGCGGCCAGCGCCTTGACGGGCACGGGGTACAACGGCGTGCTGGACCGGCCCGTGCCGGGCGCGTCGAAGCTCAAGATGCGCCGATTCGGGAAGTACGGGATGAACGGCTCCCACAGGTCGGCGTTGCAGCCGATGCCCGGCACGAGGAGCAGGGGCTCCCCTTGGCCGACAGCGGAGACACAGATCCGTTGCCCGCGCCATTCGAAGAAGTCACGCGTCACCCGTCTTCTCCCCCGAGCCCAAGAACTCGACCGTCCGTTTCCAAAGTGCCACGGCCGCGCGCCCGGCCACGATGCCGACGTGGCCGCCGGGCAGCCTCAGCACCTCGGCGTGCGGCACGATGCGCTGGACGGCATCGACGCCGGCCGCGGGCGCGATCGTGTCCTTCTCGGCCGAGACCGACAGCACGGGCATGGTCACGGCCGCGAAGTCTACAGGCTTGTCGCCCACGGCCGCCGTGCGCTTCATCAAGCCGTTCGCCCCGGGGCCGAACTTGCGATAGAGCTCGGCGAGCAACCGCCCCGAGGCCGGCACGACGTCGTCGACCCAGCTCGCCATCGTGCGTACCTCGCGCAACCGCTCGGGTGCATCGTCGAGGCGATCCCAAAGGTCATTGACGCGGCCGACGAGGCTGTTCGAGCCCGGCGCCAGCATCTCGAACCAGCTCTTGACCTCGGCCGCGGGCACGAGCCTTGGGTTATCGTAGCTCTCGCCCGCGAGCCCCATCCGGTGCGCGACCCACGGAATCCCGCCCTCGACGTCGCCGTCGACGGTGGTCGTGAGCAACACGAGCCGGCGCACGGTTTCGGGGTAGAGCGCGGTGTAGAGCAGCGACAGCGTGCCGCCCAAGCAGTAGCCCACGAGGTTGAGCTCAGGTGCGCCGGTCAGCGCCAGCACCGTGCGCACGCAGCGGCGCACGAGGCCTTCGACGTAGTAGGTCAGGTCCGCGAACCGATCCTCGCGCGTCGGCGTGCCGAAGTCGGCGATGTAGACGTCGAACCCGGCGTCGGCGACGTGCCCCGCGAATGAGCGTCCCGGCAAGAGATCGATGATGAAATAGCGGCTCACGGGCGCCGGCACGAACAACACGGGCGGGCCGCGCCGCGGTTGACCGCTGGCATCGACGAGGCGCAGGAGCTTGAGCTTGTTCTCGCGATAGACGACGACCGAGGGCGTGGCGCCCTTGCCGTAGTGTCCCGGCGTCGTCAGCACCTCGTGGAGCCGCTCGAGCTTCTGGCGGCCACGTTGCGACAGCGTGAGCAATGCCTCGAGCTCGCGTTCCTGCTCTGCGGACGCAGGAGGCTCGGGCTCGGCCGGGCTCACTGCGAGTCCTTGCCCCCGGCGGGCTCCGTCTTTTTGCCCGGCTTGGGCTTCTTGGTGGTTTTGAGCTCGTCGAGCGCCAGCCGCAGATCTTGGACTTGGCCCTCGAGCTGCCGCACCGCGAACAGGATTTGATCGAGCTTGTCGTCGGCCGGCGTTTCCGGCGTGGCGGCGCCCGGTGCCGGCGGCGTGGGATACGCCTTCCCGGCCAGCAGGGAGCCCCGCATGGCGTTGCCCAAGTGGACGAGGAACTCGTCGTTTTTGACCATCGAATCGAGGTAGGTCAACAACGTGCGCTGCCACTGCTGCTGCTCGGCTAGCCAGCGCTCTAGCAGGGGCGCATCGGTAGGGGGCTTGTCGTCAGCCAAGTGTCACCGTCGCGTGCGAGTTCGAGCGCGATGGTACTCGAAACCGAAACAAGGCGCGGCGGCGGCCAGGGGGGGAGAAGGCCGCCGCCGCTTCGGGACTGGTTACTTCGAGGAGGGTGCGCCCGCCGCGAACAGCTTCTCCGTGAAGGTCTTCTGCTGCTTCAGGAGTTTCTGGGCGAACGCAAAGCTCGCTTCGGACACTTCCTGGGCAGTCGGGAACGCGGCCATCGCGGCCGTCGTGTCCACGACGGGCAGCGTGAACGCGGCCGAGGCCTTCAAGAAGTTCTCTTGCATCTCGGCGATCGAGGCGAGGTACTGGTCGCCGGCGTCGGTCGCCAACTTCACATAATTCGACATGGATCTGCTCCTAATGGGGTGCGTTGGATGTATTGCCTGGGCCGGTGCGTAGTATGCAACGCATATGCAGCGCGAGTCAAGCATCCCCGCAAGAGACCGGGAAATCAGGCTGCCGCGATGCCGTTGGTGGTGGCCGCGAGGAAGGCGGCTAGGGCGCTACGCACGCGGTTGGCGTGCTCCGTAATCGCGGCGCTCGTGGCGTCCGCGTCGCCCGTGCGTAGGGCGTTCGTGAGCCCCTTGTGGTCGTCGAAAACCTCGCGGATCGACGTCGGCGCGACCACGAGCACGCGCCGCATGAGCTCGGGCAGGTCCATGGCGTTGTAGATGTCGAACAGGTGCTGGTTGCGCAGCAGGCTGAAGAACACGCGATGGAACGCGTCGTCGGCACGAATGTACCGCATGAGGTGCGCCGGCGACGTGCCGCGTACGAGCGGCGTGAACGCGCGTAGGCGGGCGACGAGCGCGTCGCGCTCGGCCTCGACCGACAGGGCCGTGCCGAGCGACTCGGTGATGCCGATCTCGAGCGCCGCGCGCGCGTCGAGCGCGAGCACGAGCGCATCGACGTCGCCCGCGAGGCTGTCCTGCTCCTTGGCGACGGCGAGCGACAGGTCCTCGACGATTTCCGCGGGACGCAGCTCGCGGTGCTGCGCGGGGTCCGCGCCCTCGGGCACGAGGCTGCGGCGGACGGTAGTCGTGCTCTGCTTGTTCCACGACAGGATCGCCTTGACCGCGCGCGAAGCGTCGCCGGCCGCGATCGAGTCCGTGAGGAACTCGTGGAAGTAGACGATGTTTTCGGCCGCGACGGCCGTGTCCTTGAGCGCCGTCATGAACAGGTCGCGCAGCCGCAGCCGCTTGAAGCCGACGGACAGGTGCTCGTTCTCGGCGAGCGCCACGACGCTCGCGTGGTAGCTCTCGTTGGCCGCGAAGAACGCGGCATGGTCGATATACGCGCGGCTGTCGCGAAGCTGCGCGAGCATGAGCCGCAACCGCTCGTAGAGCGCGGCCGACGTCGACATCGGGATCCCGCCGCGGCTCAAGCGCAGCCACGTGGCGCCGGCCTCGAGCACGGCACGCGCCTCGAGCGCCGCACGCAGCTGCGGATACGAGACGTCGAGGATCTCGGCTTGCGCCGGGATCGCGCTCGCGCTCGCCATCGGCTGGAGCAGCCGGCGCATGATCTTGCCGCTCGTCGTCTTCGGCAGATCGTCCATGATCTCGACGACGCGCGGGTACTTGTACGCCGCCATGCGCTCACGCGCGAACGCCCGGATCTCTTCGGCCGTGACCTTCTGGCCGGGCTTCAGGCTGATGACGGCCTTGATCGTCTCGCCGCGATAGGCGTCTGGCACGCCCACGACGGCAGCCTCGCGCACGGCCGGGTGCTGGTAGAGGATTTCCTCGACCTCGCGGGGCCAGACCTTGAAGCCCGACGCGACGATCATGTCCTTCGAGCGGTCGACGAGGTAGAACCAGCCGCGCTCGTCCATGAAGCCCACGTCACCGGTCTTGAGCCCATCGGGCGAGATCGATTTCGCCGTCTCGGCCGGCTTTTGCCAGTACCCCGGCACGATCTGCGGCCCGCCGATCACGAACTCGCCGATCTCGTGCGGCGCCGCTTCGCGCCCGTCGTCGGTGATGACCTTGACCTCCGTGTTGAAGACGGGCACGCCGACCGCCATGGCGCCCGTGTGCGGATCGATCGGTGGGGTCGCGCCGTGCGGCGTCATGTGCGTGGGCGAGGTGGCTTCGGTCAGCCCGTACATCGGCTGGATGCGGACCCCCGTGCGCTCGTGCCAGTCGTCGAGCACGCGTGCCGGCGTCGGCGCGCCGCCCGTGTAGAGCTTCGTCAACGACGACAAGTCGTGCTTGTCGAGCGCATCGCTGTTGAGCAGCGCGATGAACGCCGTGATTGCGGACACGGTGAACGTGGCGCGGTGCAGCGCCGCGAGCCGGCATGCTTCGCCGGCGTCGAAGCGATAGAAAAGAATCAACGGCGCGCCCGTGAGCATCGCGAGCGTCACATGGCCGATGAGCCCCGTGACGTGGAACAGCGGCGCCAATCCTAAGATCACGTCGCGGCTCGTGAGACCGATCCAGCGCTCGTAGACCGACGTCGCGAAGACGACGTTGCGGTGCGTGTTCATCGCGCCTTTGGGGTCGCCCGTCGTGCCCGACGTATACACCATGAACGCGATGTCGTCGCCCGTGAGCTCGACGGGGCGCGGCTCGAGCCCCGCCTTGAGTGCGATCAGGTCGAGCATGTCGGTGGTGCCGGCGTGGCGCATCGCAGGGACGCCGGCCAGCACCGTCGGAACTTGCGCGTCGGCCGCGAGGAATGCGCGCGGCGACGTCGTGATCGCATGCTCGACGGCCGTCGACGGCAACGCCGCCTTTGCCACCTCGCCGTAGAGGTCTTCCTGGCAGATGAGCACGCGACACCCGGAGCCCGAAAGGACTTTCACGAGCTCGCGCTCGCGCAGCATGGGGTTGCAAGGCACGATGACCGCGCCGCACTTCCAAGCCGCGAGCACGGCAATCACGACCTGCGGGATGTTCTGCAAGTAGATGGCGATGCGATCGCCGGTCTCGATGCCGCGTTCCTGCAACGCGACCGCGAGCGCGTCGGACATCGTGTCGCACTCGCCGGCCGTCAGGGACCGGTCGAAGTAGTGCACGAGCAGCGCGTTGCGGTCGCGTGCGGCGGTTGCGCGGAACATCGCGAGCGCGGTCTCGCTCTTCGGCGTGATCGCGGGCGGCACGCCTCGGTAGAGGCCGAGCCAGGGACGTCGTGAGTGATCCACGCTCAGCTCGATTTCTTGTCCGTGCCGGTCATGGCACAGCTCAGCTCCTCCATGAAGCGGCTTTGATCGGCAAGCAGCTTCGCGGTGAAGGCGTAGTAGGCTTCCGCGACCTCGTTAGGCGTGGGCGCTAGGCCTTTGACCTGCGGCTGCGGCCAAGGCGGCGCAGGGCCTTTGCTCGCGTTTTCGCGCCAGACCTTGATCGCTGCGAGGTACGCTTCCTGCTGCTCACGCAGCGCTTCGAGGGTGCGGCGCTGCAACTCCGCTA
>DATFFV010000312.1:0-3936 GCA_035249885.1 Gammaproteobacteria bacterium
CGCTCGGGCGCGAATACTGGGCGCATCACAACAGCGCCGCGAACTACGCCGTCGCAAACCGCCACGTGATCGTGCGCGGCGTGCAGCAAGCGCTCGAGGACGTCTTCTTCGCGACGGGTGAAGTGTTCTACGAGATCTCTCACAACCTCGTGCAGCGGGAGACGCTCGTGCTACCCGACGGCAGCACGAAGCGCGGCTTCGTGCATCGCAAAGGCGCGACGCGCGCGTTTCCCGCGGGGCACCCCGACCTCGTGGGCACGCAGTGGGAGACGACGGGGCATCCGTGCCTCGTGCCGGGCTCGATGCGCGAGGGCGCGGCGATTCTATTTCCGCTCGAAGGCGCGTACGGCTCGGGCTGCTCCGTCAATCACGGCGCCGGGCGCGTGCTCGCACGCGGCCAGGCGAAGCGCGACTTGGCGCCGCTCCAGGGCGACATCGACCGCGAGATGCGCAACATCACGCGCACGCTCGGCGGCGTACCGATCCGCGGCATCGTCGGCAACACCGAGCACACGCCGCTCGACGAGTGCGGGCACGTCTACAAGGATCTCGACGAGGTGCTGCGCGTGCTCGAGGACGAGGGCATCGCCGAGGTCGCGCAGCGGCTCTACCCGGTCGCGAACATCAAGGGGGCGGATTAACGCCCGCACGAGTGCGCGGCCGCGGGCGAACGTTACGGCTGACAACCGATGCTCAGCGACACGAGGAACTCGGCCGTCGTCGAAGGCTGCGTGGCGACGAACGCGCCGTGCCATTGCGGCGGCGACTGCGGATCGAGGGGCGCGACGCTGAAACCGTCGTGCTGCTGGAACACGGTCGGCGGGCCCTCGAGCATCGCCACGCACAAGCGTTGCTCGCCGCTCTGGATCTCGATCCGGCCGTCGGCGAGCGGCTGCATGCGCTCACGCGCGTGGATGTTCCATTCCCACCGGCGCGGGATATCTGCTGCAAGCTCATCACGAACCACGACGAGGTCGGGCCGCACGTAGACGAGCAGACGCTGCGCCTTCGTGAGGGCGCCGCCGTAAGCCTGCGTTGCGTCACCCCACACGGCACTGAACGAGGGTCCGTCGTCGAACAGGGTGACGACACCGGCGCCAACCTGCCCGCTCTCTTCGAACACGACCTGGCCCTGGCCGCCGTCGAACGTGACGACGTTGTGAGCGCGGCTCTGTTTGTACCATCCCCGCCAGTGCTCGCTGTCGTACCCGTCGAAGTATCCCGAATCGATCGCGAGCGCTTGCCCACCCGCATTGATGACGAAGCTCAACTGATCCGCGTGACTGTGGTTGAAGGAACCGTAGGGGCTGCTCTTGAAGTAGACGGACGTGCGGTCTCGATCCGCAAGGTCGCTGTGCAGCGCCGCCCAGCCGATCGATGGGAACAGCGCGGAGCTCGGCGTGCCCGGCGGCAAGGGCGCCGGAGCCTCGTCACCGCGCGGTGCCAGCAACAGGTGCAACCGTGACGGGTCCTCGCCTTCGAGCTGCGCGGCGTACCAACGCCCGAGCGCGGTCGGCGCGAACAGAACGAATGCTTTGCCGAAGCGCGCCCAATGCTCGTCGGGTGGCAGCTCGGCGCCGTCGCCGAAGGCCCCCGTGGGCGTGCCCGGCGGCAGAAAGTACGCGAGAAAGCGCGAATGGTTTCGCGTCCAAGCCTTTTGCGCCACGTCGACGCCGACCGTCCACTCTAGGGCGTACCACGCGAGCAGCTGGTCGCCGGTGATCCACTGCGCATACGCCGTGCCGGTCGCGAAGCCGCCGTCCTCTCCACCCCAAGGGCTCGTGAGGTTCAGCGCGAGCGGCAGCGAGCCGCGCAGCCACTCGTCCGCCTCGGGCACGTCGCCGACGAGCATCGTCGAAATCGCCGCAAGGAAAGTCAGCGTGTGGTGGCCGTGGGAATCGTGAGGATGGGCCGCGAGCCGCGAACGCGTGCCCCCGACGTCCGCCGAGATTTCCCTGAGGCGTACCTCGAGTGGCGTCAAGAGCGCGGCTTTTTGCAGCTCATCGAGCCGCGGAAACAGCCAGTCGTACGCGACGGCCAGCGTCGAGGCGATGCCGCGCGCGGGCTCATCGACCAACGCGTACGATGTGCGGCCGTGCGGGTCCCACGCAGCAATGTCGAGGGCTCGCTGGAGGGCTTGCGCGTAGTGCGCATCGCTGCCCGTGGCGACGAAGGCGAAGAGCGCGTTCATCGTGCGCTCGATCGCAGCGAACGCCTGCGCTTCGATCTCCGCCTCGACGTCGCCGACCGGTTCCGGCTCTGCGGCGTCGCTCGCCGCTGCGTCGACGAGACGGAGCAGTTCTGCCAACCCCGCCTGACGAGTCGCGAGCATGAGCTGCAGCTCTTCGGGTTGCGGCAGTGCGCGAGGGTGCGGTTTGGCTGCGGCGCTCTGCAACAACGCGTCGGTGTGCGGAACCAGGAACGGCTCGGCGCTCGCGGCGACCATGAACGAGCGGCTACGGCTCACGCGTGTGCCGCTTCCGTCCGTCGCCTCGACAAGCCAGGAATAGCTACCCGCCGCCAACACTTCATCCCAGTTGAGCCAATTGTGCGGCGTGTCGAGAGTCCGGCTGCTGCCGTCGGGGTAGGTCAAGGAGAAACGGTACTGTGTGCCGAGGCCGAGGTCGGGCCAGCCGAAGTCCGGCGGCGTCTGTTGTACTTCCGCGCCATCGGCAGGGCGGATTTGGGCGGAGGACTGCTGCAGCGGGACCGACAGCATCCAATCGACATCCTCGCCGATGGCCTCGCCCTGCGCGAAGAGCGCAGTGAACACGCAAAGCGCGACACCAATGATGCCGATTTTTTGGGGCCGAAGGACGCCTGCACCAAACCTCGCCGGCACGGCGTGACCCGCGTGGCAGGCAGATGTTTTCACGTGAACAGCGTCTCGCCGTTCCGCTACGTCGCAGCGTGCGTTCGGCACGTCGCGGGCTAGTCCATTCAGGCCATGGACTGACCGCGCTCGTTCAAATCGCGAGGAGCTTCACCGCCGTGCCGCTCAGGATCGCTTCGAGGTCGGCATCGGGCAGCCCCGTGACCGCGAGCGCATCGCCAACGGGATCCTGGCTCGCAATCGGGAACGGATAGTCGGTGCCGAGCACGATGCGGTCGGCGCCCACTTGCTCGATGAGGTTGCGCAGATTCTCGGGCGAGTAAACGAGCGAATCGTAGTAGAGGTCGCGCAGGTACGCGCTCGGCGTCTTGACCATGCCGCGGCACGCTGGGCTGCGCGTGTAGCAGTTGTCGGCGCGGCCGATGTACGACGGCAGGAACCCGCCGCCGTGCGACAGCACGATCTTGGCGTTCGGGTGCTTGTCGAGAAAACCGCTGAAGATCATGTGCGACAGGGCGACGCTCGTATCGAGCGGCATGCCGATCGTGTTGCCGAGCTGGCCGTTGCCCGCGAACCGCTCGCCGCCGCCCGCGAACCCTTCGGGATGAATGAACACGACGGCACCGAGCTCCTCGCACTTGCTCCAGAACGGCGCGAAGCGCTCGGCCGAAATCTCCTCGCTGCCGATGAGCGTCGTCATCATGACGCCCTTCAGACCGAGCTCCTTCATCTGGTGCTCGACCTGCTGCGCGGCGAGATCGGGGTGCTGCAACGACACGACGCCGAGACCGACGAGCCGGTCGGGATGCGCCGCGACTTGCTCGGCGACTTTCTCGTTCAAGAGCTTCACGTACGCGCTCGCGAGATCGCGGTCGGCCCAATCGTGCTGGTGCTGGAAGTGCAGGCTGATGACTTGGATGTCGATGCCCTGCCGCTCCATCGTCGCGAGTCGGCCCTCCACGCTCGTGAGCTGCGCGGCGATCGGCGAGCGCAGAAACGCGCCGATGTCGGTCTCGGCCTGCGCCTCTCTCTCGATGAGCGGCCAGACCTCGGGCACGAGCAGATGCGCGTGGAAATCGATCGTCTTGACGCGCCGGCCGCCG